>CAZNSB010000109.1:2638-12435 GCA_964575155.1 uncultured Planctomycetaceae bacterium
GGCGTATTCGGCCAGGTCGGCGTGGCGGTCGAGGTGGTTGGGGTGGAGGTTGGTGACCACGGCGACGGCGGGGCTGCGACCGAGCAGCGGCAGGTAGTAAAGCTGAAAGCTGGACAGCTCCAGCACGACGGCGTGGTCGGGTGCGATCTCCGGCAGCTCCTCCAGGAGGCTCCGGCCGATGTTCCCGCCGAGGTGCGTCGGCATCTGGCGGGCGAGGATGCCCGCGGCCATGGCCGCGGTCGTGCTCTTGCCGGCGCTGCCGGTCACGCCGATCACCGGGCACGGACAGCGCCCAAGGAAGAGGTTGATCTCGGTGGCGATCCCGGCCCCGGCGTCGCGGGCGGCGGCGACGTGGGGAGAGTCGAACGGCACCGCCGGGTTGACCACCAGCACCTCGCAGCCGGTGAAGTCCGCCTCCTCGTGCCCGCCCAGGTGCAGCTCCACGTCCCCCCCGCCCAGGGCCGCGACCGACCCGCCGAGCGCCCCGGCCGGGGCCTGGTCGGAAACGGTCACCCGCGCCCCCTGCCGGGCCAGCCACCGCGTCACCCCCACCCCCCCGCCGAACCGGCCCAGGCCCATCACCGTCACCCGCCGGCCGGCGAAGTTGTCATCGGTCGCACCGGGCATCTCTGCTCCCGCAATCCGCCGCGGACGCCCTCCGCGCCCGCCCGCGGCGAGTATACCCCCCCGCCGCCCCATCGACCACCGCCGCGTCCCCGAGCTGCGCCTCCCACTCCGAGCGGCGGGTTCCTGTCAAGCACAGACATAACCTTCCCGGTCTTCGTTGGTCTTTCCTCGCATGGACGCGTGCTCCTGCGCAGAGTTGAGTTCCATTCGGCCCGGGCGCCCCGCGTCCTGTCCATCTTCATTGGACGTTCACTGGCCGCGGAAGGTCCCGGCTGAAACGCCATGGTCGCCCCCTCGGTCGGCAGCAAGCCCCCAGGGCCGCGCCTGCGACATGGGAGAGGGCGCCTGTGGGCCTTCCCGGAACCCTCAGCCAGTTCGTTCGTCCAAGTGCACAGAGCGACTGCCTTGTTCAATGTGTCTGCGCGGGAGCGATAGATGACACTGAGGAAACGACACCTGCGGATCGGCCTTTTGGCGGCAGTCGTGTGCGCCTGGCCCGCCTCCGCCGCCCTGGGCAAGTGGGCGAATATCCCCCTGGAAGAGCGGATCCGGCGGGCCGAACTCGTCGCGGTCGGCAAGATCGAGAAGGTCATCAAGGAACTGGACCGGCTGACGGTGCTGGGCGAACTGAGGCTCACGGAGGTGCTCAAGGGCGACAGCGCCTTGAAGGTCGTCCGGCTGGCGTTCCCATCCCCCGACAAGCCGCCCATGAAGGATGGCGTCCACTATACCGTCGGCCAGGAGGGCATCTGGATTCTCCGCAGGGACCCCAAGACAGGCCACTACGGGGCCGACTACATCAAGGACTGGCAGAAGCTCGACCGGCGGGCGGCGATCAAGGCCATCATCGCCAGCCAAGCCGGCCCGCCGCCGGCGTGGGGCAAGCCCGTCAACGGCATCCAGCTCGGACTGGGGCTGAAGGGAAGGAAGTTCACCAAGAAGGACGCCATGGTCTTCACCTGCCACGCCAGGAACGTGGGCAAGGCCGAGTCGAAGCGGCTACGGATGTCACACCGCCCCGCCTGGGGTTTGCTATTCACCCCAGCGGCCAAGGGGCAGCCCCTATACGCCAGCTACGAGAATCCCAGGGGGATGGAAGTTCATGTTCGGCCGCGCAAGCTCGCGCCCGGAGAGCAAGTGTCGGCACGGGTGTGGATCGAGCATGGGCCTTGGCGGTTTGGGCGTCGCGGGAAGCCGGCGCTTCGATGGCCGCCGGCGGGGAAGTACAAGGCGAGGGCTCGCCTCCTCGACCTGAAGAACGCCACGACGGGCGCCATCGAAATCGAGATCGCCGAGCCGGGCAGAGGCCCCGCATCGCGGCCGGTGGAGCGCAAACTGAAGGTCATCTCGTGGATCGAGGTTGTGGACAAGGACGACCTGCCGGCGGGTCTGTATTGCCGAGTCCCGATCTACAGCACCAGAGGCCAACCTGGCGCCCAATGGGTGTACAAGCACGCGATCGGTGCAATCAACCGTGCCGGAACCGGGCCTGATGTGCTGGTTCTGCCGGCACTCAGTGCCCGCCTGGCCGGGGCGTACGCGGCCAAGGGCACACTGGAGGTGGCCGAGGAGGTCCTCAAGGGCGATACGATCACCATCGGCCTTCGGTACATCGCCGAGGACCGCGACATGGGCGCATCGCCGGGGGCCATGGTCCGTGTGTCCGGCGACAAGCAGTTCAAGTCGGTGTACCTCTTCGGCGCTATGCCCACCGACCTTCGGCCCGGCAAGTACACGGTCAACGTCGAGCTGGATGAGCACATGCGCCAGGGCGACAAGGTCGTCTTCGCCCCAAAGACCGCCATTCGCCATTCCGAGCGCCTGACGGCGACGTACATCGTCTCCGAACCCGCCTCCCCGCCCGCCACACGCCCGGCGAAGGTGACGGACGCACTCACCCCCCAGCGCCGGGCCGGCGAGATGGCGAAGCTTCGTAAGACGCGATTCGACCTGCTGGCGGTTGCTGATCCGACTGACTTGCCTCCGATTGAGGTGATAATCGCGGGCATGAAGGACCCGGACAAGGCTGTGCGGGCGTCGGCCGTGGGGGCCGTCCTGCATATGGGCGTCAGCGCGGAGGCCCTGGCGGTACTGCAGGCACTTCGGGAACGGGTCAACGACGAAGACCCGTATGTCCGGCAATTGGCTTCACTGATGGTAAAGGTATTGGAGCCGCGGGCGAAGTTTCTTGCCCGGTTGGCCGCCCGCAAGGGCCAAGCGGCCCTGTCCCGGGCCGAGCTGGAAGAGTTCCTCCGGACCATCCTCGACGATAAGCCCGAGGCCGCGCTCGACCGCATGGTCGAATCCGGGACGATGCCTTCGACCGGCCCCGCAAGCGCCGCGCCGGAACCGGTGACGCCCGCCACCCAGCCGGCAACGCCCCAGGTGGTGCGAGCGCTTCTCGCCGCGCTGAAAGACAGGAACCGGCAGGCGCGTCAGGAGGCCGCCCGGGCCCTGGGCGACGTTCGCCCGGTGCCCGAGGAGGTCATCGGTGCCCTGATTCAGCTCTTTCAAGACCCGCAGGGGGGCGTACGGAGATCGGCCGTCCAGGCCTTGGCGAAGATCGGTTCGCCAGCCGTTAGCCCTCTCATCCGGGCCTTGACGAACGCACACCGTGCTGTGCCTAAGCACCCCCCCCAGCATGAGTGCGTACGGAGATCGGCCGGCCAGGCCTTGGCGAAGATCGGTTCGCCAGCAGCCGTTGGCCCTCTCATCCAGGCCTTGACGAACGAAAACCGTTTTGTGCGTGAGCACGCCGCCCGGACGTTGGGCCTGCTGGGCCCGGTGGCCAAAGCGGCCGTCCCTCATCTCATCAAGGCCCTGGACGATAGGGGTGGGAACCCCTGCGCCCCCCTGGCGCTGGGGAGGATCGGGGCGGAAGCAGCGACGGTCATGCCCGCCCTGGCCAAGAACTTGAGGGGCAAGAATGTTTCTAGTCGCGACACCGCGTGGGCTCTAGCGAAGTTCGGTTCGCGGGCCGTCCCCTTTTTCATTGAAGCCTTGAAGGATGAGAAGGATAAGAGCGAGGGTGTGCGCTGCGCCGCCGCCGACGGTCTGGGGTTCATCGGCCCCGCGGCAGAGGCTTCCGTTCCCGCCCTTATCAAGAGTCTGAGAGGCGGGTCCTGGCGCGTGCGTCGCCACGCCGCCGAGGCCCTTGGAAAGATCGGCGCTGCGGCCGGGACCGCCGTTGCGGCGCTGACGCGGGCCCGGAACGACAAGTTCCCTCACGTGCGCTCGAGCGCACGGGACGCCCTCTTGGGAATCGCGGCAGGCGAAATTCGCCGGAAGTTCCCCAAGGGGGGCGAGGCGATGTGGAAGGCCCTGGCCGCTCTGGTCAAGCCGGGCATGCAGGTTAAGACGATGATGATCGTCTTGCCGCCGGCGGCGCGGGAGACCTACGGCCGGGGGGCGGGATGGCCGCTCTTCACAGTTGCGTATCCCCTGGACGCGGACTTCGCGGTCGAGGCGTCGGGCAAATGGACGGCGGTGATGCAAAATGACCACATGCCCATCTCGACCGCACCAGTAATCACGAGGAGGCGGCCCAACGGTGCTGCACCGGGAGGCACTTCTACCACGCAGCCGGCTTCGACAGAGGCGCAGGATTCGAAGCGAGCATCAGTATGGAGTGAATGTTGCGGCATCACGCTAGGAGTCCACGCATGGCATCTGCATGTGGATTCACGTGGCGGCGGATCTGTCGGGTTTGGTGCCCTTCACGATGATAGCTGCCGCTTCGCACGCGGAACCTTCGATTTCCGGTCGCTGTGCAAGCAACTGCATTCCTTTTCAAAATCGGACCGGGCGAGGCCGAGACAAGTCGGGGTAGTCATTGTCACCCGGACTGCTGAGGGCACGTACCAGACCCAGGGCAGGACTGCACACCTGTCGAACGCATTCATCAGATCGCTGTTTGACAAGGCCGTTGCGTCTCTGGACGAATCCTCGGTCAGCATCGATGGCGCCGTGGGCAGGAGAGCCAAGAACGTAAAGGGAAACTACGAAAGGCAGCCACCTGTGCCTCATGGCAAGCCGGGCCTCGAGGGTCTGACGCCCCGGCAACGTGAGCCGGCATCCGCGCCCGTGGAGGTCGAGCTGCGGGCGAAGGAGAAGGCCCCCGCGACCCGGCCGGCGGACGCCGAGGCCCCTGGGGAGGAAGCCTTGTTCCGCCTGGTCCTTGTCGACGGGAGCACGTTGACGGGAACGTTCGCCGGGGGGCGGCTGATGCTCCAGGCCGGCGGCGTGAAGGTCGATGTCCCGCCCGAGCAGATCAAGCGGATGCGGCGCCTCAAGGACGAGGCGGTCGCGCCCATCGGCAAGCTGAACTGCCCGCCGCCATGCCTGGTGCTGCTGTACCTGGCGGACAGGACGCGGGTGAAGGGCAAGCCGACCTTCCCCGCTGTCCCGTTGGCCACCGTCTGCGGCCACGTCGACGTGCCCCTGGGAGCCATCCGCAAGGTCACCCTCAAGCGGGAAACGGCGAACGGCGAGACCTGGCAGACGGCCGTGGTCGAGCTGCGCAACGGCGACCGGCTTCACGGCCGGCCGCGGCAGAGGGCCCTGAACGTCGAAACCGAGCAAGGCCCGCTGTCCGTCCCCTGCATGAAGGTCTCTCGAATCGAGTTCGTGGCCCCCCCGCCGGTGCCGCTGCCCGTGCCCAATCTCGACATCCGGGCCACGGCTGCGGGGGCGCCAGGCATCGTCGTCGTCTGGCGCGGCGACGTGCCCGACAGCGTCGCCGACGTGGAGGTGCTGCGCGGCGAGGGCCCGGAAGGCCCGCTGAGGGTCCTCGGGCGCGTGGACCGGTCGGTCTGCAGGTACACGGACAAGGACGTCAAGGTCGGCGCCTCGTACCATTATGCGCTGCGGATGATCTACGGGGACGGCAGGGCCGGCCCGGCCAGCAGCGCCGCCGCGGCCAAGGCCCTGCGGTTCCTCCACCGGATCAACTGCCTGGACAAGGTGGGCTTCGTCGGCCCCGACGGCATCCGCTGGGACAGCGACCGGGGGGGCATGTTCCACTTCTCGGGGTACTGGCACAGGGGGCCGGTGCAGTGCCCCAAGGGGCTGGAGATGCTGTACCTCAGCGAGCGGTGGTCGCCGATGAAGGTCGGCTGGCGGTTCGCGCTGGAGCCGGGGCGGTACGAGGTCCTGCTGCACTTCTCGTCGCTGCAGCACGGGTGCCGGGGACACGGGTTCGACGTCGTCATCAACGGGGTGACGGTCCGGGAGGTTGCGGACGTGAAGCGCGAGGCCGGCGGGGAGGGCAAGATCTGGGTCCTTCCCTGCCGGGTGGACCTGGAGTGCAAGGAGCTGAAGGTCGTCCTGCGCGGCAAGCCGGACGGGCGCCCGGCCATCAGCGGCATCGAGATCCGCGGCTACTGAGAGCGCCGGCGGAAGCGCCGCCCGAGCGGGCAAGCGGTAGCCGCCAAGGCCGCCGCGCGGTAGAACTGACCCAGGCGAGAAGCCATGAGACGGCTGCCCATCGCACTCCTGACCGCGCTGGTCCTGCCGGGAGCCGCCGCTGCCCCCGCCGGCGGCGAGGCGCCCGACCCCGACGAGGCGATCCTGGCCGACCGCGGGGTGAAGCCGACGGCCGAGGCCATCGGGGCGTTCCTGGGCTCGGTCAAGACCGCCGGCCTCAGCCGACAGGCCTACGCCGCGCTCATCCGCCAGCTCGGCGACGACTCCTGGGCCCGGCGCGACCAGGCGACCAAGGCGCTGAGCGAGTCGCTGGTCGTCTACCACGACCTCCTGGACGCGGCGGCCAAGTCCGACGACCTGGAGGTCCGCGTCCGCATCGAGGCGGTCGTCAAGGCACTGAAGTCCCGTCCGCCGGGGCGTCGGCTGGAGGGGATCGTGGCGGCGGCCCTGCGGGTCGTGGCGAATCGCAAGCTCAGGGGTTTGGCCGGGCCCGTGCTGGCGGCAGTGGCCCACTGCGGCGACGAGTACCTGGGACACCTGGCGACGAGGGCGATCCAGGCCACCGCCGCGGCCGAGGACGCCCCAACCCTCCGCAAGGCCCTGCGGCACGCGTCGGCGCGGGTCCGGCTGGTCGCCGTGCGGGCCCTTCAGGGACTCCCGGGCGCGGCGGCCGAGGACTTCGCCGGCCTGTTGAGCGACGCCGACGCGCGGGTCCGCCTGTCGGCCGCCGTCGCCCTGGCCAACCTGGGCGACCGCCGCGCGCTGAAGGCCCTGGCGGACCTGCTGGCCTGCGCCGACCCATCCGTCCGCTTCCGCAGCGCCCACGTGCTGGCCAAGCTCACCGGGCGCACGATCGACGCGGCCGCCCTGGCCGACCCGAAGGCGGCCGCCGGGGCCGCCGAGGCCTGGCGGGCGTGGGTCCGCCGCGAGGGCGCCACGGCCAGGCTGAACCTGCCGGTGCGCGAAGAGGGCGAAGCGCCCGCCTACCACTGGTCGTTCGACGACGGGACGGCCGCCGACTGCGTCTCCGGCGCCAACGGCAAGGTCGTCGGGGCCGTGGCGTTCCAGCAGGGCGTCCGCGGCAAGGCCGCCGTCTTCAAAAACCACACCACCAGGATCGTCATCGACTCGCCGAAGCTGGCGCTGGACGGCTGGCGGGAGGTCACGCTCTCCCTGTGGGTGAAGATGACCCACTACTCCACCTACGGGTGCATCGTCAGCGGCTGCTCGCCGGACAGGACCAAGGGCGCCGGCGTCGGCATGAGCATCGGCGGCCGCACCGGCCGGGGATGGTTCCCCGGCGGGTTCATAGGCGTCCACGCCGCGACCTTCCAACGGGGCGTCCAGCCCATCCCCAGGCTGGGCGCCTGGTACCACCTCGTCGGGACCTACGACGGGCGGACGTACCGCATCTACGTCAACGGCAAGCTCGACGGCCAGGCCGCCGCGACCGAGCCCGGGCGGACGCTCTCCTTCCCCCGCGGGTCGCTCCTGGTCATCGGCCGGAGGTCCACCAAGAAGTACGACTCCTGGCGCGACACCTACATCGGCGGGCTGGTGGACGAGGTCAAGATCTGGCGGCGGGCGCTGCCTGCCAACGAGGTCCGCCAGCTCCACGAGCGGACGCGCCCGCGCTGAGGACCGGCAGGTGGCATGGCGGGCGGTGTTTCCCGCCATGCGGGGAAGCCATCGAGGTCAGCATGGCGGCAGACGACGGCCGCCATGGCACCAGGCCCCGGGCCCCGCACGGCTGCACACAACGCAGCCGCCTGCCTGCTTGCCGCCGGCAGGCAGGTGGCACCCGTAGATTCAAACTTGACGAAGTACTAGCTCGGCCGGGCCGTGGCCCTGGAGTTCGGCCACCCGCCTGCTGCCGGAACAGGTAGACAGCCGAGCGCTCCCGGGCGGTCTATTCCTGCTCTGCTGTGCCCTGGGCTGCGTCCTTGCGTTCCCAGCAGACGAACTTGGCGTCATCCGGACAGCTCATCGCCTGAATCAAAGCTTCGTCGTTGAAGCCCGGCAGTTGCTGAAGGCGTTCCAGCAGTCCCGCCGCCCCCCGGGCCTCGCTCGGCACGACGCATTCGCCCTCGCTGCCCATGAGGAACCAGAAGACATCGTCAGCAAATGGACCGTCCGACGTTGTCCGGATCAAAACGGTACGCAGATCGTCCCACGTGACCGACTCGGTGAGTCCGTTCGGGCCGCGACACGTTACCCCGCGGTCGTCCCACTCGGCCACAGCGGCCGGGACGGTTTCCCGTTTCCACCTTCGCAGGAAGTCAAACAGGCCCATCTCATTCCAATCCACGAGATCGGCAGGCGCGCCGAGCCCAGGTGTTCGGCCTGCTTAGCCAGTCATGCAAGGAGTGTCCCGCGCCTGTGCCGCCTGCGTCAAGGCCAACGCGGGTCCGCTGAGCGTCTGCCCGTGAGCGAACCTGAGAGACCTTCCATGCCCGTTACGCTGACAGAACTTGTGGACAGCCGGGAGACAACGGCCGGGGATCGGCCGGCGGCGGCCGTTCCCAGGATGTGCGGATTGGTGTACGTCTTGGCCGTCAAGTGAATGGCGGAAGAGCCCGTGAACGGGGGGGCAAGAGTGCGGCGGGCGGCGGAGCGGGGAGTGCAGCGCTAGGCCGTCGGGGCCGCGCCGTTGTTCGGGCCCATGGCCGCCCGCCGGGCGCGTCGCCTTCTGGCGCGGCGTTTGGATTTCCGCCAAACGCGAGCGATCGAGGCGACGGCGATCTCCGGCAGGTGTGGGAGGATGTGCGGCAGGAAGCTCAACACGTCGTTCCGCAGCCCCTTCCCGGCGATGCTCGCGATCTGGGCTGGGGTGTAGAACTGGCGGTGGATCCGCCGTCGGAGATGCCGAAGCGCACCCGTGGAGCAGTGGTCGGAGTAGACCTTGCCGCTGGGAGCGATGTGGTAGCCCGGGCTGTTGCCCACCAGTTCGTCCAGCCCGGAGTATGGGCTGAAACGGAGCGACGAAAGGGCGATCGTGTCCAGGCCGATCTCGTGAGCGAACGGCGCGATCTCCAGCATGTCGTCGACGCTCTCGCCGATGCAGCCGAGGATGAAATAGCCGTGGAGGATCATGCGGCTGCGACGCAGGACCCGGAAGTACTGGCGGATCCGCGCCACGTCGAATCCCTTTCGCATGGACCGCAGCGTCTTATCGTGAGCCGACTCGACGCCCAGCATGAGCAAGGAGAAGCCCGCCCGCTCCATCTTCCGCAGGATGTCCGGCCGCCGGGCGACCTCCAGGCGCGCGTTGAAGAAGTACCTTTTTCGTATGCCGCGGGCGAGGATCAGGTCGCAGATCCGCTCGACGCGTTCCATGTCGTGCGTAAACAGGTCGTCGGTGAACCCGACGAGGCGCGCCTCCATCTCGGCAAGCTCGTCCACGACGGACTCCGGCGATCGCGCCGTCCACTGACGCTTCTCGCCCCACGGATTGCGGTTGAACGAGCAGAACGTGCAGTTGAACGGACAGCCGCGCGACGCCGTGATTGAATCGATCTCCAAGCCCGAGCTGACGCCCCTGATCCTCATGACGTAGGCCTGCCGGCGGAGGCCGCGGTCGGGGTACAGAT
This sequence comes from uncultured Planctomycetaceae bacterium, assembly GCA_964575155.1. Lineage (GTDB taxonomy): Bacteria > Planctomycetota > Phycisphaerae > SM23-33 > SM23-33 > CAZNSB01. The sequence goes on from CAZNSB010000109.1 coordinate 12,280, forward strand.
CATCTCGCACCCCGCTCAGTGTGCGGGTGGGGTTGTGGTGGATGCGGCCGTCTCTGCGGAAGCTCAACCCGGCGATCCGCTCCATCGGCACGCGCCGGCACAGTTCCTCCATCGTCTCCTCCCCGTCGCCGCGGACGACCGCATCGACGTTGGGGA
>CAZNSB010000110.1:0-12427 GCA_964575155.1 uncultured Planctomycetaceae bacterium
CCCGGGCCGGCTCATCACGTAATAGCTGACCATCTGGGCGGCGGCCTCGATCATCAGGACCCCGGGCAGCAGCGGCCGGCCGGGAATGTGACCCCGAACCCAGAACTCGTCGCCCCGGGCGTCCTTGTACCCGGCCATCAGCTTGCGCTGCGTGTCCATGAGGAAGATCCCATCCAGCAGGGCAAACTCGTGGCGATGCGGGTTGACGCGGTAGATCTGCTCGCGGGTGGCGATCACCCTGCTCTGGTCGATCCGGCTTACGTCCAGAAGCGGTTCCGGCGGCATGGAAAGCCCTTTCGCACTGACATAGCCGTCCCTTTTCCCCCGGCGGGTACCGGCCCGACCGGCCCCGCTCCGCCCCGCCCGCCCGGCGAGACGAGACGCTATGGCTGGCGTAGTGCGAGGATCTTCGCCCGGACCTCGTTAGCCGCCTTCTTGACCTCCTGCATCGCCTTGCGGGTGCGGACGCCGGCGGCCCTGTTCCCGGCCTCGGCCTTGGCCACCTCGTCGGCGGCCTCGGCCACCAGGTTCTGAAGCCGTGAGAACTCTTCCACGGTTCGCTCCTTGCCCTCCCGGCCTACCGTATCGCCGCCTGCGCCGGCGGTCAAGGCGAAGCTGCGCAGCCGCCGCCCCCGCCGCTACGCCATTTCCTCCAGTAGCTGGTTGAGCGTCTGGCGGGCGTCCCCCAGAAGCAGGACCACGTTTCCGCCCTTGCCGTACAGCGGGTTGGCCACACCGGCGTAGCCCGGCTGGGTGTCCTTGTTACAGATGATCACGTGTTTGGACTGTTCGACGTTGAGGATCGGCATCCCGTAGATCGGGGTGCCCTCTGCCGTCCTCGCAGCCGGGTTGATCACATCGTTGGCGCCGACGACCAGAGCCACGTCCGTGTACTTCAACTCAGGATTGATCGCCTCCATCTCACACAGTTTCTCGTAGGGGACGCCGGCCTCCGCCAGCAGCACGTCCATGTGACCGGGCATGCGCCCGGCCACGGGATGAATAGCGAACCTCACCTGCTTGCCCTGCCCCTCGAGCCGGTCGAACAACGCCCTAACCTGGTGCTGCGCCTCGGCCAGGGCCATCCCGTAGCCGGGCACGATGACGACCGTGTTCGCCCCGGCCAGGATGTCGCTGACGCGGCCCTCGGCCGGGGCCGCCTGCGTGGGGGTCGCGGTCGGGGCGGGCGGCCGGTCGGCGGCGGCTGGCCCGGCCGGCTGCGCCACCGTCCTTCCCCCCAGCACGTCGTAGAGCGTGCGGTTCATGGCGCGGCACATGGCCTGGGTGAGGATGACCCCGGCCGAGCCGACGATCGCGCCGGCCGCCACCAGGAGTGGATTGGATATGGCCAACCCGGTGATCGACGCGGCAACGCCCGAGAGCGAGTTCAGCAAGGAAATCGTGATGGGCATGTCCGCGCCGCCGACGCGGATCGCAAAGAGCAGCCCGAACCCGGCCGCGGCCAGCAGCGCCGCCAAGGAGACAGCGGCGACGCCCGAGCCGGCGGGGACCAACGGCGCCAGCAGGACCGACGCCGCCATGGCCGCAACCGCCACCGCGTTGAGGGCTGCATGCCCTCTCAGGATGACCGGGGTCTGGCTGACCTTTCCCGCCAGTTTTGCCGCGGCGATCACGCTGCCGCTCAGCGTAACCGCCCCGACGATCAAGGCCAGGGCGCCCGTGGGCATCGCGGCAACTTTCGTCTGCGCGTGCCCGCTGTTGAGCACGATCAGCGCCACAACCGCCGACGCCCCGCCCCCAAGGCCATTCAGGATAGCCACCAACTGGGGCATCTGCGTCATGGCAACCCTCAGGGCCAGGACACACCCGATCAGGGCGCCGGCGGCCATGGAAAGCCAGAGCACACGGCGGCCGAGGAGGCCGCGGCTGACGAGCGTCAGCAGAATGGCGCCGAGCATGCACCCGGCACCCAGCAGGTTGCCCCTGACGGCCGTCCGCGGTGAATTCATCAGCCGGATGCCCACCACGAACCCGCACACGAAGACGAGGGCAATGAGGTTGTATGCCGTCGGGGACATGGGGCGCCGGTCCTCTACTTTTCCTTGAACATTCGGAGCATTCGGTGGGTGACCAGGAACCCTCCCACGACGTTGACGGTCGCCAGGACGACGCCGGCCGCCCCCAGCAGCCGGCTGTGAAAGGCGACCGCCGACGCCGTGACCACGAGGGCGCCGGTGACGGTCACCCCCGAGAGGGCGTTCATCCCGGACATCAGCGGCGTGTGGAGCAGGCTGGGGACGCCGCTGATGACCTTGCAGCCCACCGCGGCGGTGACCACAAACAGGAGCAGTAGCATCAGTTCGGTCATCGTCCCAAACGATCAGTCACTTCAGGCCCATGGCTTCCAGCGCGCCGGCATGAACGATCTCCGCGTCCCGAGTGACCAGACAGGAGGCAATGAGTTCGTCGTCCATATCCAGCCGAATCTTCCCGTCCTTCACGACGTAAGAGACGAAGTTGTACATGTTGTTGGCAAACATCCAGGTCGAGGACGTCTGCACCGTGCCAGGGATGTTCTGGGTCCCGTGAATGGTCACGCCGTTCTCTTCGACGAGCTCCCCCGGCCTGGTGGCCTCGGAGTTGCCTCCCTGGTCGACGGCGATGTCCACGATGACGGACCCGCGCTTCATGGAGTGAACCATCTCCTTCGTCAGGAGGATCGGCGCCCGCTTCCCGGGCACCAGGGCGGCCAGAATAACGACGTCCGATCCGGCCACGCTGGGCTTCAGCACCTCCTGCTCCTTGCGCAGCCACTCGTCGGGAAGCTTCCGGGCATAGCCGCCTGCCCCAACGGCCAGTTCGCCCGGAACGCCAACGTCCACGATCCCGGCGCCCAGGCTTTGGGCGTGCTCGAGGGCCTCGGCGCGGATGTCCGAAGCGGAGACCACCGCCCCGAGCCTCTTGGCCGTCGCAATGGCCTGAAGCCCCGCCACGCCGGCACCGACGACCAATACCCTGGCCGGGTCGATCACCCCGGCCGCCGTCGACACCCTGGGCATGAACACGGGTAGCGCGCCAGCGGCCATCAGCACAGCCTTGTAGCCAGCTACCGTACTCATCGAGGTCAATGCATCCATGGACTGAAAGCTGGAGGTTCTGGGAATGGAATCCAGCGTGAAGGCGATGACCCCCCTGGACGCCAGAGCCTTCACCATCTCGTGGTTGGCAGGTGAGGCGGGATGCAGAAAGGCCACCAGGCACTGCCCGGGCTTCAGCATCGCGACCTCGTCGCGGCGCGCACTGTCCGCGAAGCTCGGCTCCTTCACCTTGAGGACGATGTCGGACGCGGCGAAGAGGTCGGCCGCGTCGGCGACCGGTTCGGCCCCGACGGCGGCGTAGGCGTCGTCCGTGAAGTAGGCATCGGCCCCCGCCCCGCGTTCCACGAGCGCCCTGGCGCCATCCGCGACCATCTTGCCAGCTGTCTCCGGCGTCACCGCGACGCGGCGCTCGTGGCGCATGGTCTCCTTGGGCACGCCTACAGTCAGACCCCGCAAAGTCATCTCATTCTCCGTCGCTCATACGGGCCCTCCGGGCAGCACCGCCCGGACGACCCAGGCGCAAGTTCATTCTCAGGCTGCATGATAGCCCTGCGAGCGGAAGGAGTGAAGTATCTGTTTGCCTGACACACGCCGGCCCACGAACCCCGGCGACAGCGGGAAACCCCACTTGAACGCCAGGCTTTCGCCTCGCATAATACGTGCTGAGGCCAGAGGTGGCAATTACTGTCCACATCGAGCAGGGCGACCTGACGACCTACGCCGTGGACGCCGTCGTCAACGCCGCCAACAACGACCTTCTCCTCGGCGGCGGACTCGCCGGGGCCATCCGCCGGCGCGGCGGCCCGTCCATCCAGGCCGAGTGCCACGACCACGGACCCGTCCGCGTCGGCGAGGCCGCCCGCACCGGCGCCGGCGACCTGCCGGCCAGGTACGTCATCCACCAAGCCTCCATGGCCCTCGGCCGGCGGGCCACCGAAGAGGGCCTCCGCGACTCCACCCGCGCCGTCCTCAGGATCGCCGAGGAAACCCCCGACGTCCATTCGGTGGCCTTCCCCGCCGTGGGCACCGGCATCGCCGGGTTCGACATGACCCGCTGCGCCGAGATCATGCTGGGCGAGGTCCGGCGGCACGTCGCCGCCGGGACCACGCTGACCGACGTCCATTTCGTGCTCTTCGACACCAAGGCCCGCGAGGTCTTCAGACGGGTTTGGGCTAAGATGTCGTCCGGGGAGGGATGAACCAGTGAGCGGGCTTGAGAAAAGGCGACCGGTCGCGGCGGCGCTGGCCCTGGCCGCAGCCGCGGCCGTGGGGACCTCCGGCCCGACGGGCCGGCCCGCCTCGCGCCCGATGACCGACCTGGAACACCTTCTCGGTGAGGCCGCCACGGCGTCCTCCCGCCCGGGGATCGCAGAGCCCCAGACCAACCCGCTGGGCCCGGGGCGGGGGCGCATCGGCCGGGCGGACGCCCTGCCCGGGGCGGTCGTCCTCTCCAGCGGCAAGGTCCTCGGCGGGTACGTCTACACCACCCGCGACAAGAACTGGGAGGTGTGGGTGGAGTCCGAGAAGCGCTGGCGGCACATCCCCCCCATCCTCGTCCTGGGCATCCGCGCCGTCGTCGTCGAGGAAGGGCTCGACAAGGAGTGGCGATGGAAGGAGATGGGCTCGGACGAGAAGATCTACACCGGCCGGGTCAGGCCCCTCCGGCGCTTCCGGTGGAAGTTCCACCTCATCGACGACTCCCACGTCACCGGCGCGGTCAAGGGCCAGCCGCTGTGGGTGCACTACGACGTGCGGACCTCCGGCCCGTTCGTCCTGCACGAGCGGTCGGCGGGGGAGTACGGGCAGGGCCTCAAGGACCACGTGTACGTCCGGCAGGTGGTCATCAGCCGGCGGGCCATGGCCGACGCCCTCGACGGCCGGGGCGGCGCGACGAGGCCGCGCTGACGCGCCGGCCGCGGCGACAAGCCCCCGCTCGGGCAGGTCATTCGGACCCGCCCCGATGACTGTCATCCAGGGTGGTGAAGAGCCTGCGGATGTCGCGCAGGCCGGCGATGGTGACCCACACGGCCATGAGGCCGAAGATGCCGATGGCGAAGACCAGCACGGCCTTCCAGACGATCATCCAGGCGTTGACGCTCATCGGGCCTCTCCTTCCGAAGCCACCTGCCCGGCGGCCTGCTTCCTGTCGGGAAACAACAGCGAGCCCACGATCATGACGAACAGCGTCAGGACGATCGTGCCCAGCCCAATCCAGGCGGAGATCCGTTCCCCGGTGAGTTGGAGGTCATATGCCCTTGCCACCTGTTCCAGGGCCGCGGTCGCCCCCAGCTTGTTCCGGACCGGCTCGAGCCCGACCACCGCCGAGCATCCGCAAAGCAGCGCCAGCACCGCGCCGGTGGAGCTGGCCCTTTTCCAGTACAGCCCGCAGCCCAGCACGGCGAACGCGCCGGTGAAGTAGATCGCCCCACTGACGGCCATGTAGTCCCAGATGTCCTCCCGGCCCTTGTAGATCAGGCCCCAGTACAGGACGTACCCCCCGATGAGCAGGATGAGCACGCGGGTGATGGCGATGCGGGCCCTGGGCGTGAGCCTCTCGCCGGCCAGCGGGGCGATGATGTCCTGGGTGATCACCGCGCTCCAGCACAGCAGGTAGCTGTCGTGGGTGCTCATGAAGGCGGCGAGCATGGCGGCGGTGATGAGCCCGATCAGCCCGACGGGAAGGATCCTGCCCAGGACGAGGGGCATGGCGTAGATGTTCTCGACGGGCTGGGCGCCTTCGGCGGCGGGGAAGAAGGCGTCCTTCAGCTCCGGGGTCTGCGTCACCAGGACGAAGGCGCAGATCCCCAGGAAGTAGGGGATGAGGAACCGGATCAGGAAGGACACGGACGCCCACATGAACTGCCTCTTGACGACCCGGGTGCTTTCGGCCGCCAGGGCGCGCATCACCGAGGTCTGCCACAGCGCGCACCCGACCAGCCCGAGAAAGACCATCCAGATCATGTACTCGACGCCGAAGCTGGCCACCGGGTTGAAGCCGCCTTCGCCCATCTCCGCCCGGACGGTCTCGAAGATGTTGTCCCATCCCAGATGGTTGACGGCCAGGACGCAGACCAGGATCGTGCCGAACGAGAGCACCACGAACTGGATGTAGTCGGTGATGACCACCGAGACCATCCCGCCCAGCACCGTGTACAGCAGCACCAGCCCCAGCAGCACGCACATCACCGCCGTCAGGGCCGCCCCGTGCTCCAGCCCGGTGATGCCGATGACGAACATGGAGCCGATCTTCAGGAACAGCCCCATGTTCAGGACGCCGCCCAGGACCAAGACGACCGCGCCGAGGATCCGGGTCTTCCGGCCGAACCGGCGCTCGTAGAACTCCGGTATGGTCATGACCTTCATCTCGCGCAGCCGGCAGATGATGAAACCGGTCGCGCCCACCAGCAGCGTGACCACCCCGGCAGCCACGGCGATGTAGAAGGCCGAAAACCCCCGGGTGAACCCCTTCTGGGCGCTGTACATGACGGTGATCAGGCCCATTTCGGTGCCGGTGATGGTGGCCACGCCCAGGGCGGTGCGGACGCCGCGCCCGGCGACGACGTAGTCGGCCATGTTGGTGATGTACTTCTTGACGTACAGCCCGATGGCCACCGAAGCGGCCAGGTACACGCCGACGATCCCCCAATCCAGGTTCGTAAAGTTGGTCCCCCCCGCCAAGGCCAGGATATAGGGCATCGAGTCTCTCCGTACCGATCGGTATAGTCCGCCCGGAGCGCCCGTCCGCCGTCACCCGCAGAGGAGGTTCATGGCCTCGCTGCGGGTGGCGGGGTTGGTCTTGCACAGCCCGCGCACGGCAGAGGTCACCACCACCGACCCGGGCTTCTTCACGCCGCGGATGATCATGCAGGTGTGCTGGGCCTCCAGGACGACGGCGACGCCCTTGGGATCGAGCTGGTCCATGATCAGGTCGGCGATCTGGTTGGTCAGGCGTTCCTGGACCTGGGGGCGGTGTGCGAAGCAGTCCACGACGCGGGCGATCTTGCTGATGCCGACCAGCCTGCCCTTGGGGATGTAGGCGACGTGTGCCTTTCCCATGAAGGGCAACAGGTGATGCTCGCACATGCTGTGGAAGGCGATGTCGCGGACGACGACCATCTCGTCGTACTGCTCCTGGAAGACGGCGCGGAAATGGCGGGCGGGGTCGTCGTGGAGGCCGCTGACGAGCTCGGAGTACATTCGGGCGACCCGCCGGGGCGTGCCCTCCAGCCCCTCGCGGTCGGGGTCCTCGCCGATGGCCAGGAGCATGTCCCGAACCGCCTCGGCGATACGGTCCGCATCGACGCCGGCGACTTGAGGCTTCTTCTCCATCGCAGCACTCCCGTGCCGGAAAGCGCATCCCTTATACGGGCGGCGCCTCTCCCGGTCAAATCCCTTGCAGCCGGCCGAGCGCCCACGTGGCGGCGTCGGCCAGCGCCCGCTCGTCGCGGCGGGCCAGCCGCTCCAGCGCCGGGGCCGCTTCTTCGCACCCGCCGTTGCCCGCCGCCACGGCCGCATTCCGCAGCCACATCTCCAACTTTGCCCGCCGCGCCGCCGTGCCGCGCGTCAGCCGGTCCCAGTCCACCCCCGTCCACAGCAGCATCTCCACCACCGGCGTCCCGGCCAGGGCCGAGGGCCCGCGCAGCTCGGCGTCGCCGGGCGGGCAATACCGGTTGAACGGGCAGACCTGCTGGCAGAGGTCGCAGCCGAAAACGCACTCGCCGATCGCCGCGCGGAACTCGGCGGGAATCCCCCGGCGGTGCTCGATGGTGAGGTAGCTGACACAGCGGCGGGCGTCGAGGAGGGCGTCGTCGCGGATGGCGCCGGTGGGGCAGGCCTGGACGCAGGCCCGGCAGGAGCCGCAGCGGTTGGGCTGGGGGTCGTCGGGGGCCAGGGGCAGGTTGGTGACGATCTCGGCCAGCAGGAGGTAGCTGCCGAAGCGGGCGTCGATCAGGCAGCCGTTGCGCCCGATCCACCCCACCCCGGCCGAGGCCGCCAGCTCCCGCTCCAGCAGCGCCGACGTGTCCACGCAGATGCGGCAGGCCAGCTCGCCGGCGGCCCTGGACAGCTCGGCGAGGAGCTTCCGGCAGCGTCCGGCGAGGGCCCGGTGGTAGTCGCGTCCGCGGGCGTAGCGGGCGACGTGCCCGGGGGTGTCTTCGCCCGGCAGCGGCGCGTACGAACAGGCCAGGCAGATCACGCTCTTGGCCCCCTCCAGCAGGTTTCGCGGGTCGCAGCGCCGGTCGGGCGCCCGCGCCAGGTAGCCCATGTCCGCGTGATAGCCCAGCTCCAGGAAGCGGCGAAACCTCCCCGCATGGGCGGCCGGGGCCGCCGGGGCGATGCCCACCCGACAGAAGCCCAGGTCCCCGGCGACGCGAAGGACCAGTGCCTTCAGTTCAGCAGGGCGCGACATGGAGGAATTGTAAAGCAATCGACGCGTGCTTTCCCGCTCAACGCCGCACCGGGCCGCGGGCCGGGGCAAACCGCAGGGCGTAGAGGTCGGCGTCTTTCATCACGAAGCGCAGCCGGACGGGCCCCCCGCCCAGCGAGGAAAGGTCGTCTCCGCCCTTCCACTTGACGACGGCATCCAAGGCGTCGCCGAACAGCGGGGCGGTGTTGTCGGCCAGGGCGTAGCCTCTTAACGCCTTCCCCGCCTCGTCCTGGATCTCCACGCGCACCAGCCCGGCCGCCGACGTGGAGTAGTTGAGCGTGAGATGCCTGCCGCGGAAGGTCAGCGGCCGGGTCACGAACTCGCCGCCCTTGAAGTCGGCATGGACGGAGACGAACCCGTGGGGCCGGATGGCCAGCCGGCGGAGCCGGGGGCGCTTGTCCTTCTGGCGGTAGTGCTCGCTGACGTACATGGACCACTCCTTCGGCGAGGTTTGGACGATGCCCCAGGTGGGATAGTTGTTGCGCTCGGTCCAGTTCCTTTCGTCCGGCCCGGGGCGCACCCACGCCTCCAGGTAGCGTCTCCAGTGGACGCCGTCGCGACTGACCATGAACAGGGCGTCGTTGACGCCGGGGTAGGGCCAGTCCGCCCGGGTGACGCGCTCCTGGACGTACCGGTTGGGAAAGGCCAGGTAGATGTGCCCGGCCCCGGGGCAGGGCAGCGTCGCGTTGGTGTACAGTTGCGTCCGGCCTTCGGCGTCTTCGTATTGATGCGGCACGGGTCGGGTCCAGTGGATGAAGTCCTTCGAGGTGGAGCTCTGGATGGCCCGGACGACCCGGGCCTTCGGGCCCAGGAGGTCCCGGGCGGAAGCCTTGGCGGGGAAGTTCCTGAAGTAGCGGGTGAAGCTTCGATAGCATCCCGCGACCGGGTCCCAGAAGGCCGTGTTGACCGTGTCAAACGTCCCCCGCATCTTCACCGGGCTTTTCAGCATGGGCTTCCAGCGGATGCCGTCGGCCGAGCACATGGCATACAGCTTCTTCCACGTGCAGCTGAGCCCCTTGTAGCGCTGGTCCGGCTTGCAGTTCGGGTTCGTGTCGATGAAAGGCGGCGGGATCCGCGGCGGGCCGCCGATCATAAGAATGTTGTTCCTTTTCGACCCCTTGAACTCGACCAGCCCGAGCTTCGGGCGGGAGAAGCTCTTGCCGCCGTCCTTGCTCTCGGCCAGGGCGATGATCTGCCTGTCCTCATTGCCCCGGTCGGGGATGGCGGCGCGATAGTACAGGCGCACGGTGTCGCCGTCGGTCAGGACGCTCAGGAACCCGGCGAGATTGTCTTCCCACGGGGCGTCGGCCTCGAAGACGACCTCGCGCCGCTCGGGCGTCTTCAGGTCCAGCCGGACGCCTTTCATTTCGGCGATAAGGAAATCGTCCACGAAGAGCTCCCGCCGGGTGCCGATATCCAGCGCTTTTTTCACGGCCAATGCTCGCTTGCGATGCCCGGCCCCGGCGGCCGGGGCGCCGGCCGCCGCCGGGGCCGAGAAGGCCGCCAACAGGCACAGCAGGCGAATCGCACAGCGCAGGTCCATTGTCAACTCCTTTTCCCGATTGGGAGGACGCGCCAGGCAATGAGGGCTCCCCGCCCCGCCCGGCGCGCGTTGGGGCTTCACGGCTTGATCAGCCTGGCCTCGGCGAGGGAGACGTGGTCGCCGACGTCCACGCGGTCGTCGCCGAAATCGACGAGGAGGGTGAGGTGTTTGACGCCGGCGACGTCGCAGCGGACGGGCACCGGCTCGCCCCGGCCGAGGAGCTTGACGGGCTTGATCAGCTCCTTGCCGTCGCCGAGGACCCTCAGCTCGGCGTTCCCGCGTCCGGCGGCGGCGTCGTCGATGCCGGCGACGGCGGCAAAGGTGGCGTATTCGCCCGCCAGGTCGTAGGCCAGCTCGCAGCGGCTGTGGAGGCCCAGCCCCTTGGCGTAGGTCACCCCCCCCACACGCAGCGGCGAGCCGGCGGTGCTGCGGTCGCGGCGATAGGAAAACGCCACGTCGAACAGCCCCACCTGGACGACCTTGACCGGCTCCAGCTCCGAGAGGTACGCGCTGCGGTCGGAGACGAAGCGGATTTCGGCCACGGCCGCCAGGTCCACCGCCTTGGCGGACAGCCCGTCGGCCGCCAGCGACAGCGAGGCCCCGGCCAGGCCCAGCGACGTGAAGCCCACCGTCGAGCCGTCCCTGCCCACCAGGTACCCGATCGGCGGGTCCGCCTCCCTGACCATCCGCGCCAGCTCGATCGCCCGCACCGCCGAGACGGCGATCGTCCGCACCTCACCCTCGTACTCGAACCGCACCTTCCCGTCGGCGATCGACTTCAGCACCCCCGCCGCCGGAACCCAGTTGCCCTTGGCGTCCTCGGCGACGAGGTAATCGTGGCTGGCGGGGGGGAGCCTCATCTCCAGGTGGCGTTTGCGGCAGGAGGCGGGAAGCTGGCTGCGGCGGGGCAGGTAGATCGCCCGGGCGGCGGACATGTCGATGACCGCCCGCCCGAGAAGCCCGCTATCGACGGTGATCTTCCCGCCCTGGACGGTGAGCTTGCCCGCGGCGAGCCACTGCCCCTTCGCCCCGGCCAGGGCGATCACCGTCCTTCCCGGCTGGGACATCACGTCGTCGCTGTCGTCGAACCGGATGCTCCATAACTGGGTCAGGGGCACGGAGCGGCTTCCGGTGTCCGTTCGGAAGACCGCCTCGGCCTTGGAGAGGGAGACCAGGCTGCCGGAGAAGCTCCGGCCGTCCACCCTCATGACCCTGGGCGGGTCCTCCGCCGAGGCGCAGACGGACCCGGCAAGGAGGATCACCAGACAGATTGCCGCAAGGTGGGCCTTCACCGCTTACCTGCTCCGGCCCTTGCTCAGCTTCCGGTAGTAGTCGCGGATCATCTCCCGATACCGCTCGGGCAGGTCCTCCTTGAAGGCCTGGAGCATCTTCTCGCGCTCCCTGGGGGGCAGGCGGCCCCAGTCGTCGCTGGGATCGGAGGGGCGGATTTCGCTGAGGCCCTGCGGGCGGGGCGAGTCGCCCCCGACGAGCCTGCTGGCCGTCGCCGGCGAGGAGGGGATGCCGATCCCCGACGCCGGCCCGCGCTTGCCCTGGCCCTGGCCTTGCCCCTTTCCTTGCCCCTTGCCCTTGCCCTGGCCCTTGCCCTTGCCCTGGCCCTGGCCCTGGCCCTGGCCTTGGCCCTGGCCCTGGCCGGAGCTTTCCTCGGCCAGGGCGATGATGTCGTCGAGCTGCTCGAGGATCTCCCTCTGCTTCTGCTGGTTCTTCCGCCCGCTGTCATCGGCGTCGAAATACCTTTTCACCTGGCCCATCTTGCCGGCGATGGTGCCCAGCGGGTCCTTGTAGTCGGCCTGGATCCGATCGGCCTTGGCGATCAGCTCCCGGGCGGTCTTCTCGTCCAGCAGCCCGAAGCTGTCCACCCACAGCTTGTAGAGGCTCATGGCGTAGTACCGCCGGTGCATCTTCTCGTAGGTGCTCGCCGCCCGCAGCAGCGCCAGGGCGGAGAAGCTGAACCGGTCCGGCATGGCCTTGACCAGGTCGGTGTAGGCATCGACGGCGTCTTCGAGGTTCCCAGCCCCGGCCAGGGCCTCGGCATGGAGGAAGCGCTTGGCGGCGGCGAAGTACGTCGTGTCGCGCTTGCTGATGGTGGGCTCGACGGACTCGATGGCGGCCTGGTGGGAGCCCCTGCGCTCGGCGCCGTAGGCCTTCCCGAACCGCGGGGCCACCATGGCGAAGGCCTCACAGATCCGCCGGGCGTTGTCGGCCCAGGTGTTCCTCGGGTCGGCCTTGAGATGCTTGACGGCCGCACCGACCTTGTCCGGGTTGAACAGCAGCCCTTCCTGGATTTCGCCGGCGACCTGGTCGCGCTCCAGGCTCAGCCGGCGGACCCGCGCCTGGGTGAGGAACTCCTGGAGCTGCTCGGGTGTGATGGTGGTCGACTCC
>CAZNSB010000111.1:0-12397 GCA_964575155.1 uncultured Planctomycetaceae bacterium
ATTCCGGGCTTCGGCAAACACGTACGGGCCGCTGGGCCGGGTTGAACGTGGGTTCATGCGAGGGCGGGTCTGGGGTCGCCGTCGGCTGGCGCTGGACAGGGGATTGCCCTGGGCGTACATTGTCGCCCGACATGTCATCCAAGCCGGTCGTGATCGTGACGGAGCCGCTGGACGAGCGGTCGCTGGAGTATCTGGGGGAGCACGCGGAGGTTCGGCGGATCGAGATCGACGAGCTTCCCGATCACATTGGGGTGGCGGCGGGGCTGGTGGTGCGGACGTACACGCAGGTGGATGAAACCCTCCTGGCGTCGGCGCCGAGGCTGAAGGTCGTGGGTCGGGCGGGGGTGGCCCTGGACAACATCGACGTGCCCGCCTGCCGGGCCCGCGGGGTGGAGGTGGTGCACACGCCGGCGGCGAACACGCTGGCCGTCGTCGACTACACCGTCGGCATGATCATCGAGATGAACCGGCGCTTCTGGCGGATGAATGCCCCGGTGAGCAGCGAGGCGTTCCTGGCGGCGCGGAAGAATCGGTTCGGGCGGTTCCTGGCGGGCCTGACGCTGGGCGTCATCGGGGCCGGGCGCATCGGCTCGCGCGTCGGCCGGGCCGCCGTCGGGCTGGGGATGGAGGTCCTCTACAACGACATCAAGGACATCCGGCTGGACTACGCGGCCGAGGCGGTGGACAAGGCCGGGCTGTACGCCCGAAGCGACATCGTGACGCTGCACGTGCCGCTGACGGAGCGGACGCGGGGGCTGATCTGCGCGGAGTCGCTTGGGCAGTTCAAGCGGGGCTCTCAGTTGATCAACGCGGCCCGTGGGGCGTGCGTGGTGGCGGCGGACCTGGCCGGGGCCATTGGCAGGGGGCGGCTTTCGGCGGCGGCCATCGACTGTCACGACCCGGAGCCCCCGCCTCCGGACTACCCCCTGTGGGGGCTGGAGCAGGTCATCCTCACCCCGCACATCGCCGCGCGGGTCCCGGCGGCCCTGGCGGCCATGTGTGAGGTGGTGCGCGACGTGGTCGCGGTCCTCCAAGGCCGCCGGCCGGAATACCCCGCCGAGGAAGGGAGCTACTAGGATTGCGGATTGCGGATTGCGGATTTCGGATTTTGGATTTCGGATTGCGGGCTCGGGGCGGGGCCCGGGCGGCGCTTTGCAATCTGCGCCGCAATTCGTTGACAGCGGCACCCGCAAATCTATAATCGCTGCTGGAAAAGCTCCCGCCCGGGTCGGGCCCGGGGCGGGGGCCGGCTTGATTCATTGCTTTTTCGCAGGAAAGGTCGGAGACGAAAGCGCCGAGAGACCGGCGGAGATGATCGTATTGCAGACCCCTAGCTCCTCTGGAGGCGTTATGCGAAGGCTCAACAGGATTGCGGACAAGGCGGTCTGGGTGGTTGTGTTTGTGCTGCTTGCCGGCGGCGGGCGGGTTCTGGGGCAGGCCCCGCCGGCGCCCCCGGCCCCGGCGCCCGCGCCGGCGACGGCCCCGGCGGCGGGGACAGTGGACCCCAAGCTGAAGGGGCTCTGGGAGAACTTCCTCCACTACATCCTCATCCTCCGCCCCGATGCGGCCGAAAGCTACGGGAAGGCCATCATCCAGGCCAAGCCCGACCCCCGCCAACTCTACCGGCTGTCCGTGAAGGAGAAGAAGTCCGACAGGACGCTGGCGCAGGGTCGCCGGAACAAGCGGCTGACGAAGGTGATCGACGAGATCACGGCCGTGATCGACCGGGGCGCGCTGGAGGTCCGCAGGGACCCGCAGGAGATCCGCCGGTGGATCCAGAATCTCGCCGGGGCGGGGAGGGCCTTCCTGAACGCGCAGGACCGGCTGCGGAAGTCCGGGGAGTACGCCGTCCCGCAGATGATGGCGGCCCTGGCCGCTGCGGACACGCCGGACCTGCTTCGGGAGCGGATCAGCGTGGTGCTTCCCCGTCTGGGGAAGGACGCGGTCCGCCCGCTGAACGAGGCGCTGGCGTCCAAGGACCCCCACGTCCAGGAGGCCGCCGCCCGCGCCCTCGGCAAGATCGGCTACCCCCACGCCTGCGCCCACCTTCAAGAGCTGGCCCGGCGCAAGGGCGTCCTCAAGCCGATCCGCGACGCCGCCCTGGGCGCCCTGGCCGCCTGCGGGGGCGAGCGGGTGATGAAGAAGTCGGTGGCCGAACTGTTCTACCTGCTGGCGGAGAAGTACTACCGCCGGGACGAGTCGGTCAACCCCGACAGCCGCTACGACACCGCCAACGTCTGGTATTGGCGGGAGGGTCTGGGGGTGACCTACAAGGAGGCCCCACGGGCCATTTTCAACGACATTTATGCGATGGTGTCGGCCCGGAAGGCGCTGGAGCATGATGAGAGCTTCTACCCGGCGGTGGTGCTTTGGCTGGCGGGCAACATGCGTCGGGACGCCAATTGGCCCTACCGCGTCCTCCTGGCCGACGCCAAGGCCGACCGGCGCAGCAAGGTCAAGGACCTGCTGGTGCGCCGGTGCGCTTCCTGCGGGGTGTTTGATGTCGGCACGCTCGACGAGGGCCTTGAGGCGGCCCGGGACGGCGGCGGGGCGGAGCTGGCCGTCGTGCCGTCGGACATCACCGCACCCGACTTCAAGGGCGCCGTCGCCCGGATCCGCGCCGAAGCCCTCACCCGGGGCACGCCGGTGCTGATCCTTGCCGGCGCGAAAGACGTGACGGCCGCCGGCGAGCTGGCCAAGAGAGATCCCCGGGTCGTGGTCCTCGCCGAAGGCGAGCTTACGGCCTCGGCCCTGGCCGGGGCGATTCAGCAGGCCAAGGAAAAGGCCGCCGACCGGCCGGGGGCGGACTTCTACGCCGGCGCCAGCGGGCCCAAGTACCTCCAGATGGTGCTGGCGCGGGCGATGAAGGATGGGGACGTGCCGGTGGCGATCCGGGCGATCGCCGCCCTGGCGGGGACCTCGGGGGCCAAGAGCCTGGTCACGGCGATCGACCGCCGGGGCGGCGCCCAGCCGCTGGTCGAGGCCCTGACGTATCCGGTGCGGGTGGTGCGGTACAT
This sequence comes from uncultured Planctomycetaceae bacterium, assembly GCA_964575155.1. Lineage (GTDB taxonomy): Bacteria > Planctomycetota > Phycisphaerae > SM23-33 > SM23-33 > CAZNSB01. The sequence continues at coordinate 3,018 of CAZNSB010000111.1, forward strand.
GGCCGCGGAGACGCTGGCCAGGGCCCGCCCGACGCGGCGGTTCGCCGGTTCGGACCTGGTGCCGACGGTGCTGGTGGAGGCGCTTCGGCAGACGGGGACGGCGGCGGCGGTGCTGGCCGACCCGGACATCGGGCGGCGCAACAAGACCAAGGACCTGCTGCGGGCGATCGGGTACGACGTGACCGACGGGGAGGCGCTGGGAGGCCCGCTGGCCGAGGCGCGGAAGGCGGGGGGGGTGGACCTGTTCGTGCTGACCTCGGACATCCGCTCGCCGGCGGTGGCCGCGGCTCTGGCCGGCCTGCGGTCCGAGGGCATCTTCAGCCGGACGCCCGCCGTCGTCATCGCCACCGCCGGCGACGTCGTCGCCGTGCGAGGCCAGACCCGCAGCGACCCCGCCGTGGAGATCGTGCTGGACGACCCGCTCGATGCGGCCAAGCTCTCCGCGGCGGTCAAGGCCGCCAAGGCCAGGTCCGCCGGCGGGGCGGAGCTCTCGCCGGACGAGGCCGCCGACTGGGCCATTCGCGCCGCCGGGTGCCTCCAGCTACTGGCGGAGACCCGCAACCCGGTCTACGACCTCGGCGAGGCCGTCAAGAGCCTCATCGCCGCCCTGACCGACCAGCGCGACCCGGTGCGGATCGCGTCGGCGCGGGCCCTGGCCAAGATGCGCAGCGCCGACGCCCAGCTCGCCCTGGTGGTGCTGGGCGGGCATGCCGCCGCGTCCAAGGAGGTCCGCCTGGCGGCGTACGCGGCGTCGGCGGAGTCCGTCCGGCTGTTCGGCAACGAGCTGGACGAGAAGCAGATCGACGCGGTGATCGCGGCGGTGACGGCCAAGGGCGACCTGGACCTCCGCAACGCCGCCGCCCAGCTCCTGGGCGCGCTGAACCTGCCTTCCGAGAAGATCAAGCACTTGATCCTCACCGCCCCGTAGCGCGCCCGGTGCCATGCTTACGTTGTCTGTAAGCATGCCCTTGACAGCCGCTGTCAAGGGCATGCCTGCAATCCCGACGTACGTCGGGACAGGCAGGGCACCCAACCCGGGACGTCCCTGCTTGGCGAGGTTGTCCCCCTATTGCGCCGTCCACCCGCCGTCGACGGTCAGGACGGCCCCGGTGACGTAGCTTGCGGCGGGGGAAGCCAGGAAGACCACCGGCGCGCGGATCTCGCGCATCTCGCCCCAGCGGGCCATGGGCACCCGCCCCAGCAGGTCGGCGGAGGCCGCGGCGTCTTCCAGCACCGGGCGGTTGATCTCCGTGGCGAAGGGGCCCGGGCAGATGCAGTTGACGGTGACGCCGGTGCCCGCCAGCTCCACTGCCAGCGCCCGGGTCAGTTGCACGACCGCCCCCTTGGACGCGCAGTAGCTCACGCGTCCGGGCAGGCCCACCAGCGAGAGGGTCGAGCCGATGTTGATGATCCGCCCGAACCCGGCGCGGACCATGCGGGCGGCGGCGGCCCGGCAGGCGTAGAGGACCCCGGTGACGTTGGTCTGCTGGATGGCGTGGAAGTCCTCGTCGGCGATGCCCTGGATGGGAGAGCGGACGTTGACGCCGGCGCTGTTGACCAGCACGTCGATCCGCCCGAGCTGCTCCAGCGCCTTCGCCACCATTGCCTCCGCGGACTTGCGGTCGGTCACGTCCAGGACGCCGCCCAGCACCTTCCGGCCGGTGGCGGCGGCGATCTCGCCGGCGGCGCTGCGGATGGCTTCTTCATGGCGCGAGCCGATCACCAGGTCGGCACCGGCCTGCGCCAGGGCGAAGGCCATCTCCTTGCCCAGGCCGCGAGAGGCGCCGGTCACCAGCGCGACGCGTCCGGTCAGGTCGAACAGGTCGTTCATGTTGCACCTCGGCCCCCGGCCTCCGGCCGGGGGCAAAATATCCTTGCGCGAGGCGGGTTCAGTTTCCCAGCAGGAAGTCGTCGTCCTCCCTGGTGAAGATCACGGGCCTTTTCGGCACGCGGTCGAGGTCGAACGGCTTCAGCAGCTCTTCCATGCTCGCCTGCCGGCGCATCCGAAGCAGGCCCGACCAGTAGCCCAGCAGGCCCAGGATCCTTTCCGGTGTCGCCCCGGCGGCCCGGTACCGCGCCAGCCGCGTGTCCCCGTGACGCTTCGCCAGCCGGCGCCCGTCGCGCCCGATCACCAGGGGCAGGTGCCAGTACGCCGGGGTGGGGGCCAGGCCCAGCAGTCGGCGAAGGTGGATCTGCCTGGCCGCGGATTCCACCAGGTCGTCGCCGCGGACGACGGCGTCGACGCCGGCGTCGGCGTCGTCGGCGACCACCGCCAACTGGTACGCCGCCACCGCGTTGTTCTTGAAGATGACGAAGTCTCCGCCGGCGCGGGCCAGGTTGAACGCCCGCCGCCCGGCGAAGGCGTCGTCCACGGGGATCGCTTCGTCCGCGACGCGGACGCGCCAGGCGGCCGGCCGGCCGGTGCGGGCGGAGGCGTCGGCGGCGGAGTGGAACCGTCCGCGGCAGATGCCGGGGTAGTTGTCGGTGCGGTCGTCGCGGTGGGGGGCGCTGGCGGCGGTTTCGGCGTCCTTGCGGCTGCAGGTGCACGGGTAGGCGGCCCCCATCGCGATCAGCCGGCGGAGCGCCTCGAGGTACACCTCGCCGCGGTCCGACTGGCGGACGATCGGCGTTTCCCACTCCAATCCCAGCCAGCGGAGCTCATCGAGCATGCGGGCCTCGGCGCCGGGCTTGACGCGGGGCCCGTCGAGGTCCTCCACGCGCATCAGCACCCGCCAGTTTCGCCGGCGGGCCAGCAGGTAGTTGATCAGGAAGGTCCGCGCGTTGCCCAGGTGCAGGGCGCCCGTGGGCGAGGGGGCCAGACGTGTCACCGATTCACTCATCGGCCACGATTATAGCGACAGGGCCCGGCGCGATGGACCCGAGAATGGCCCGGGCGGTTGATTTGCCGCCCCCCGCCGCGATAATGCCGGTGCCATCGAGTCCCTGGAGGTAGGCTGGGTCGCCGCAGGCGACCCACCTTCCCCTGCTTGCGTGAAAGGAGACGCCGTGTCCGCCGAAGAAGTCCTCATGTACGATCGGTTCGAGTCGCTTCGGGTGGGGGCGGTCCGGGAGAAGGTCGACGGGGCGTTCCGGGAGATGCACGCGCAGCCGGCGAGCGCCGAGGACAACCTCGGCGGGTGGAGCCGCCGCGCCGGCGGGTGGGCCCTGAAGGCCGACGTCTTCGAGATGGTCGAGACGCCCGAGGGGCGCTTCGTGGAAGGCAGCGCTACCGCCACCGTCTCCGACAACGCCATCCTCGCCAAGGGCGATACCGACTGGCAGGACGTCGCCGTCGCCGCGCGGGCGATGCTCCTGCCGGCGGGCGCCGGCTGGGGGGGCCCGGCGGGGGTGATCTTCCGCTTCCTGGACAGCCGGCGGTACTACGCCGCCTGCGTGGACGCCGACGGGTTGGCCAAGATCCTCTGCCGCAGCGAGGGCGGCTGGGACGTCCTGGCGTGGGCGCCGGCCGACATCCCGCCCAACCGGTGGTTCGACATCCGCGTCGAGGCCCGCGGGCCGAACATCGCCGCCCGCGTCGGCCCGGCCGAGCTGGCCTGCCAGAACGGCGTCTACGCCAGCGGGTGCGTAGGCTTTATCGCCGCCCGCCCGGCGCGGTTCGGGCCCGTCCAGGTGACGGCCCTGGCCGGTGAGGCCGACCGGCTGGAGCAGTCGCGAGAGGGGCGGCGTGATCGGCTGGCGGCGAAGCGCCGGCGTTTCGGCCGGCCGGTGGTGTGGAAGAAGTACGACACGGGCGGGTTCGGCTCGGGGCGCCGGATCCGCATCGGCGACCTCACCGGCGACGGGCGATACGACTTCCTGCTGGTTCAGCTCAACACGGGCGAGGCCCGGGGGCTGGGGGGGATGACGGCGATGTCGGCCGACGGCGAGGTCCTCTGGCAGGCGGGGAGAATCGCTGCGCCTGCGGAGATGGAGTCCTCCGGCGACGCCCCCGTGCAGATCCACGACATCGACGGCGACGGGCGGAACGAGGTCGTCTGCGCGTGGCAGGACGAGTTCCAGGTCCTCGACGGCGCCACCGGCAAGCTGAAGCACGCCGCCCCGCTGCCGACCATGAAGCCCCTGCCGGTGTGCTTCAAGCAGAACGTCAACCACTGGGGCGCCGGCTTCAGCGACGGCGGGCCGCGGGTCGTCCCCTCCGCCATCTGCTTCGCCGACCTCGCCGGCCGCGGCGCCGCCCGCGACGTCCTCCTCGTCGATCACTACCACACCCTCGTCGCCCTCACGCCGGAGCTCAAGGAGCTCTGGCGAACCGTCACCAGCCACGGGCACTTCCCCCAGGCCTTCGACTTCGACGGCGACGGGCGCGAGGACGTGCTGGCCGGGTACCAGCACCTCTCGCCCGACGGGGAGCTGCTGGGGCGGGTCTGCCTGACGGACCACCAGGACGCGATCTACGTCGGGCCCACCGACGACCGGGGCGCCGGGCCGGTGAAAATCCTGATGGCCGGCGGGGAGGACGGGCTGCTGGCGCTGACGCCGGGCTACGACATTCGCCAGCGGGTCATGGGGCACGTCCAGCGGCTGGCGGTGGGGCGCTTCCGCGCCGACGTCGGCGGGCTCTGCATCGCGACCGTGCTGTATCACGGGAACCCCGGGATCATCTCCCTGTTCGATTCCACCGGCAAGAAGCTCTGGACGAAGGACTACCCCGTCGTCGGCGCCACCCTCCAGCCGGTCAACTGGGACGGCTCGGGCGTCGAGCTGATGCTCTTCTCGGGCATCCGCCCCGCCCAGGGCGCCGCCGGCGGGCTCATCGACGGCGACGGGGAGCTGGTCGTGCCGCTGGGCGACGACGGCGGGCCGGGGTTCTGCGCCTTCGCCCTGGACTTCGACGGCGACGGGCTCGACGAGCTCATGCTGTGGGACCACGGGCGAATCTGGATCTACCACACCGACCGCGACGGCCCCGGCGGCCGGCGGTATCGCCCGCTCCGCCCGCCCCTGTACAACATGTCCAACTTCCAGTCCTACTGGTCCCGCCCGAGGTGGGAGTAGGAGCGGCGTTATCCCCGATTCGAGGTCATCGTCACGAAATCCCACGGATTCCATCCGTGGGATTTATCTGCGGTTCGCGGTTATCCTCCACGAAGCCCACGGATTCCATCCGTGGGACTTCCGCGGGATTCCCGCGGGATCTTCGTGGAATTCCCGCGCGGTCAGTCCGCCATCTGCTTCTCGAACCGCTTCCGCAGCTCTTTGCACTGGCTCTTGGTGATGACGTCGTCTTCCCGGGCGTTGTCCAGGACGGATTCTATGGTCTTGGCGTCGAGGCTCTTGCCTTCGCTGGAGCGCGAGCCCAAGGCGACGTACGGCCCGGGGGGGGGCTTGACGTTGACGCAGCCGGCGGCCAAGGCGGCAAGCAGCGCGACGGCCGCGATCACCAGCACCCATTGTTTCATCGTTTCCGTCTCCTGCCGGCCGGCGGCTCACCGGCCTTCCCGCCCGGGCCGCCGCCGCTCGCCGGCGGGAACATCATCCTTTCCGCGCCCCGGGCCCGTCAAGGGTCTTTGGGACATGGCGGGGCGAACCCGGTATAATCCAGTGCCCTCGCCGCCGGGGAAGAGGCCCCCGCGCCGGATGGCCGTCCGAGGAGTCCCGGAAAACATGAACATCCTGCTCATCCGCCACGCCGAGCCCGACTACGAGAACGACTCGCTCACCCCCGGCGGGTTCGAAGAGGCCGAAAAACTCGCCGAGCACCTCCGCGACGTCCCGCTCACCCACGTGTATTGCAGCCCCCTCGGGCGCGCGCGGAGGACCATGGAGTGCGTCCTGAGAGGCCGGGACCTCCAGCCCGTCACGCTCGACTGGCTCGCCGAGCTGCAAGGGAACATGGGCGACGGCGAGGCCTTCTGGAGCTGGAACGTCCGCGGCGACCAGTTGCACGCGGACCCGTCCCTGGCCGGGAGGATCGCCGAGTTCATGGCCGAGCAGCAGCAGGGCCTGCTCCGCGCCTGGGACGAGCTGATGGGCGAGCACGGCTGCCGCCGCGCCGGCGGGCGCAGCTACCGCTGCGACCCCGGCTGCCGCCCTCCGCCCCTCATCGCCCTCTTCGCCCACGCGGGCATGATCATGACGCTGCTGAGCGGGCTGTTCCGCTTCCCGCTGGCCGAAACCTACGTCGCCTTGAACTACAAGCCCTCGGCCATCACCCACCTGAGGATGTACCGCCGCACCTCCCAGCGGGCGGAGCTGCGACTCCGCACCCTCGCCGCCCGCCCGCACATGGGGGCAAAGGAGTACCACTGACGCCCGCAGGCGGGCGCCCGTGCCACTTTCGGCCCACGACGCAAGCGGCTCCTGGAGGCGGCGCCGAGGTGCAGCGGTTCGGGCTTCTATTGTGCAGGCTGCCCCTGGCGGCGGGCGATGTGGTGGAGGTCGCCGATGGCCAGGTGGGCGTTGTGCATGCTGAGGGCGAAGTCCTTCCAGGGGTTGGAGAAGCGGCTGCTGGTGGGGAGGGCCTTGAGGGCGGCGTCGAGGTACTTCCGCTGGCCGGTCTTGCGATACAGGAAGGTCATTGCCGCGCACGGGTTCCCCCCGCCCCTCTTGGCGGCGAGGATCCGGTCGCAGGAGTCCTTGATGTACGCCAGGGCCTCGGGGTCGCCGGAGATCTCGTGGTAGCGGCGGAGCCCGGCCAGGAAGATGCCCGCCTGGAAGCTGAGCTTGAGCTTTCGTCCCTTGTGGAGTCGGAGGACGTTGGCCGCCCGCTTGACCCACTTGTCCTTCCGGCCATAGAGGGCGCAGGCGTCGGCGCAGAAGCTCATGACCGTCCCGGGCCCGCGAGGCTGGCCGTAGTCGTTGTCGGCGGCGCGGTAGCGGTGGACGTAGCCGAGGACCATGTCGGCGACGTCGCGGCATCGGTGGTCGCGGAGGAAGTACCAGCGGTCGATGACGCCGGCGACCTTGTGGTGGTTGAAGGTGTTGGAGACGTACACGCGGGCGGTCTTGTAGTCCTTCCCGTTGGCGGGGTCGATCCGGACGTGGTCGGTGGGGGGGCAGTACCGGCAGGCGCCGAGAAGGTGCTTTCGCTCGGCGGCGTAGTGGACGGTGTGGACGTCGGCGACGTGGAGGGCGTGGGCCTCGAAGTTGTCGAAGTACTCGAGCTTGCCGGTCCGCAGGAACTGGGTGCACATCATGTGCGGGTAGCCGTAGTAGTTCCCGTCCCAGCAGATGTTCTCGGGGACGTCCACGTTGGGCGTCCACACCCAGTGGACGCCGTCCCCGTAGCCCAGGAAGCCGTAGGACTCCGTCCGGACGCCCTTCTTGACCCGCAGGTCGCGAAAGGCCTGGCAGCGGCGATTGGCCTGCTCGAAGGCCTCGTCGAACCTCTTGACGGCGGGTGCGAACTCGCCGTACAGCTCCTTCCCGCCGGCCTCGCACAGCTCGCCGAAGCAGCGGGTGTCGCGGCAGTACCATTTCGGCGGGGCGAAGGGGCGCAGCGGGCGCTGGAGGGCGGCAAAGACGCCGCGGAGCGTCTTCGCCTCGCCCGGGCCGAAGGCGAGCGTGACTTCGTGGGTCCGGGCGACGCCGGGGTAGATGTCAATGGCCCGTCCGTGGCGGGCGGGGTAGAGCCCGACGCGGAGCAGCCCGTCGGCGTTGACCTCGACGGACTTGGGGAAGAGTTGCCAGAACCACTTGACGCCGGCGGCCAGTCCGGCCTCGCCGTCGGTCAGCCCGCCCCAGCCTGTGGCGCAGGTCTTCGTGCTCTTTCCCTTGCCGGCGCCCTCGACGGCCCCGCCGAAGACGTGCCGGTCGGCGGCGGGCTGGTAGAGGAAGGCCTCGCCGTCCCCGGCCAGCCGGGCGCTCTTGATTCCGTCCTCCGACCCGAACAAACAGCTCCCGGCGCGGACGGTCGTGGGCAGGTCGATGAAGCAGGCCTCCAGCGGCATCGGCTGGGCGAGCTTGCCCTGGCGGTTGAGGACGGTCACGACGACGCGGACGTTCCCGCTGCCGGCGTAGGCGTACAGGCGGCAGTCGAAATCGAACTTCCGCTCGCCCGCGGCGTTCCTGAACGCCCCCGAGGCGCGGACGACCGCGCGGAAACCGCTGGCCTCCTCCAGCCGAACCTTCGCGCCCGCGTCCAGCCCGGCCAGGTATTCCACGCCGCCGACCTTCACGCCGAGCCCGCGGCGGTGCGGACGGATCGTCTCCGCCCCCCCGGCCGAGGCCGAGTCGATCAGGTTGAAGCTGCTCTTCCTGACGGCGAGGCGGACGGCCCCGGTGTCGATGACGATCCGATCTGCCTGCTCTGTTGCCCGCAGCGTGCGGGCCGGCGGGGGGGGCGCGTCGCCAAGGGCCAGCGTGAGCTTCCTGGCGGCCTTGGCGGGGCAGTCGGCCGGGAAGATCAGATGGACCCAGCGCAGGGACCCGTCGTCGCACCAGCGCGTGACGGGGATGATCTCCGCGGGGATCGCCCTGCCGGCGGAGGTCAGGCTGAGCCGACCGGCCGACTTGACCTTGCCCTTCGGCAGCGGGAGACCGAAGGTGACGACCTCGCCTTTTCGCTCGACGCCGGCCCGCTCGGTCATCGTCAGGGTGACCAGGGCTTCGGCGGGCAGGGCGCCCGCGGGCAGGGCGAGGAGGATCGCCCAGGGGACGGCAGCGCGCATGGCGTTGCTCCTTGCAGCGGTCGGCGGGGTGCGGGCCCGCGGCGGCCGGCCCGGAGTCTATCCGCGGCGCGGGCGCAAGAACAGCGCCGCCTGCCAGGGGCAGCTTGGCAGGCGGGTCCGTGGCCTTTCCGGCGTCGGCCCGGGGTCCGGCAGTGCTCGGGGAGCACCGGTTCCGGCGCGGAATCGTGCGCGGTCATTCAGACGATTCCCTGTGCCAACATGGCGTCGGCGACCTTGAAGAACCCGGCGATGTTGGCGCCGGCGACGAGGTTGCCTTTCTGTCCGTAGGCCTCGGCTGCATCGAGGCACTGGTCGTAGATGCCGTTCATGATCATGTTGAGCCGCTTGTCGACCTCCTCGAAGGTCCAGTTGAGTCTCATGGAGTTCTGGCTCATCTCCAGGGCGCTGGTGGCGACGCCGCCGGCGTTGGCGGCCTTGGCGGGGGCGAAGGCCACCCCGGCGTCCTGGAAGACGGCGACGGCCTCGGGGGTCGAGGGCATGTTCGCGCCTTCGCCGACGGCGATGCACCCGCCCTTGACGAGGGCTTCGGCGGCGTCGCCGTCGATCTCGTTCTGGGTGGCGCTGGGCAGGGCGACGGCGCAGGGCACGGACCAGATCCCGCTCCAGCCCTCGGTGTACCTGGCGGAGGCGTGCTCCGCGGCGTACTCCTTGATCCGCCCGCGCTCGACTTCCTTGATCCGCTTGACCGTGTCCAGCTTGATGCCCTCCTCGTCCACGACGTAGCCGTTG
>CAZNSB010000112.1:0-12207 GCA_964575155.1 uncultured Planctomycetaceae bacterium
GGCACGGGCAGTCCGGCGCCGGCGCGGGCGGGGGGGGTTTGATCGGGCGGGAGCGAGAAGTACATGACCCCCGCCACGGTCAGCACCACGCAGGCGCCGAGGACGATCGCCCCTCGCAGGCCCCGCTGGTGCCTGCTCAGCACCTGCCGCGCGTCCTCTTCCAGCTCAGGCCAGCCGTCCGGCCCCCGGACGTCGCCGCCGCGGCGCTTTTCCTTCTCGGCCCGCTTCAGGGCCTCGTTGATCAAGCTCATCAGGCCGCTTCCCTCATCTCGTGGATGGCCGTTTCCACGACGGTCCTGTCGATGCAGCTCGTTCCCCGGACATACCCGGCGAGCAGGGCCTTGTCTCCCAGGGTGTTCACCACCCGGGGCGTCCCGCCGGAGTGGCGGTAGATCTCGTTGACGGCCTCGTCCTCGAAGCGGAGCCCGGCCCCGCCTGCGACGTCCAGGCGATGGCGGATGTACTGGCCGGTCTCCGTCCGGCTCATCGGGCGGAGGTGGTAGCGGACCGCGATCCGCTGGTCCAACTGGCGAAGGGAAGGGGACCGGAGCTTCAGGCGAAGCTCGGGCTGGCCCACCAGCACGATCTGGAGCAGCTTGTGCGAGTTCGTCTCCAGGTTGCTCAGCAGCCGCGTCATCTCCAGCAGGCCCACCGACATGTCCTGCGCCTCGTCGATGATCAGCACCGCCTCCGTCCCGGCCGTGTTCAGGCCCAGCAGGAAGGCGTTCAGCAGGCTCATGGCGCCGAAACGGTCCCGGCAGGGGTCGTCGATGCCGAACTCCCTGACGATGGACCGCAGCAGTTGCGTCTCGGAGAGCATGGGGTTGAGGATCAGGGCGGTGCGGCAATTTTCGTCCATGCTGGCCAGCAGCTTCCTGCAGAGGGTGGTCTTTCCGGTGCCCACCTCTCCGGTCAGGAGCACGAAGCCCTTACCCTGGCGGATGCCGTAGAGCAGGTGGTTGAGCGCCGTGCGATGCTGCTCTGTCATGTAAAGGAATTTCGGGTCGGGAGTTACGTTAAAGGGCGGCTCGCTCAGCTTGTAGTAGTCCGTGTACATGCCCAGCCCCTTCCAGGGCCATCAGCGCCGGTCTTTCAACACGCCTACCTTCGTGCCAATCGTATCGGCCGGTTGCCCGGGCGGCTTAACCAACAAAGTTGACCTACCTGATACAGCCGGTACATTACGAGCATGCCGAGCAGGTATGAGATGTTCGATCGCTCCCGGCTGCGGCTGCGGCCGCTGGCGGAGCGCGACCACCTGGTGGAGGTTTCGTCGCTCCTGGAGCCGGGCCAGGTCCCGGAGGCGTTCTCGCACCCGGCCGTGGGCGTCCTCGCCGAGCGGGTCCTCGCCGCCCGCCGCAGCCGCACCGGCCCGCCCGCCCGCCGCGGCGCGGTCGTGCTGATGATGGGCGCCCACGTCATCAAGGAGGGCCTGAGCCGGTGCGTCATCGACCTGATGCGCCGGGGGCTCCTGGACGTGGTGGCTGTCAACGGCGCCGTCGTCGTCCACGATTTTGAGCTGGCGCGGATCGGAGCGACCAGCGAGGACGTGGCCCGCTACGTCCGCGCCGGCGAGTTCGGCATGTGGGCCGAGACCGGCGAGATCAACGACATCGTCCGGGCCGCCCACGCCGAAAGGCTCGGGCTCGGCGAGGCCGTCGGACGAGAAATCCTCCGCCGAAAACTCCCCCACCGCGACGCCAGCATCCTGGCCGCCGGGTACGAGCTGTCCGTCCCGGTCACCGTTCACGTCGGCATCGGCTATGACATCGTCCACGCCCATCCCAACTTCGACGCCGGCGCCGCCGGGGCCGCCAGCGGGCGGGACTTCCTCATCTTCGCCCGGCAGGTGGAGGGCCTGGAAGGCGGGGTGCTGCTTTGCTTCGGCTCGGCGGTGATGGCCCCGGAGGTGTACCTCAAGGCGCTGTCGATGGCCCGCAACGCCGCCGCCGGCGAGGGCAGGGAAATCCGGCATTTCACCACCGCGGTCTTCGACCTGGCCGACCTGCCGGCCGACACCTCCAAGACGCCGCCGAAGACGGCCCCGGCGTACTACTACCGGCCGCTGAAGACCATCCTCGTCCGCACCGTCGCCGACGGCGGCGAGAGCTTCTACGTCCGCGGCGGTCACCGGGCGACGCTCCCGGCTTTGCACCGCGAACTCGTTTCGCGGATGGAAGGGCCGAGCGCCGGCGCGGTTTACTGAGTCCTGTGCCTAATGTTCGCCCCTTCCGTTTAGCCGCGGCCGGTACGGCCGCGGAAGGCGGCCCTGCGGGCCGCCGCTAAACGAACACGGCGCGAACATTGAATATGGAGGGCCCAGTAGGCGCGGGTCCCGGCGCGGCAGCGAAGCCAGGGCAAGCGCGGGCCGAGCAGGCGTGATGGCCGACAGGCTTAGCATCGAGATCGGCGGGACGAAGCTCCAGGCGGCGTTGGGCACGCCGGACGGCGAGATCCTCCGCCGCCGCCGGTGCCCCGTCCCCGCCGCCGCCGAGGCCAGGGACATCCTGAGGCTGTTGGCCCGGCTGGGGAAGCCCCTCGCCGCCGGCGGGGAGATCGAGCGCGTCGGCGTCGGCTTTGGCGGGCCCGTGGACGTCGAGAGCGGACGGGTCGTCCGGAGCTTTCACGTGCCCGGCTGGGAGGGCCTTCCGCTGCGGGATTGGGCCCGGGAGGCCTTCGACGCCCCCTGTGCCATCGAGAACGACACGAACTGCGGCGCCCTGGCCGAGGCCAGGCGAGGGGCCGGCGCGGGCGCCGGCGCCGTCTTCTACACCAACATCGGCAGCGGCATCGGCGGGGGGCTGGTCATCGACGGGAAGCTGTACACCCGGCCGAAGGGCTCCTGCGAGATCGGCCACACCAAGCTGTGGGACGCCCGCGCCGGCGACTACTGCATCGTCGAGCACCTTTGCAGCGGTTGGTCGATCAACCGCCTGGCCCGCGGGCAGGCGGCGCGGGGGAAGCTGCCGCGGGCGTTGGCCCTGGCCGGCGGGAAGATCGACGCCGTCGCCGCCGAGCACGTCGGCGCCGCCGCCGCCGAGGGCGCCCGCCCCGAGCGCGACCTGGTCGAGACGGTGGCCGGCCACTTCGCCGTGGCCCTGTGCAACGTCATCACCCTGCTGAACCCCGACCGGATCGTCCTCGGCGGCGGCGTCTCGCTGATGGGGGAGGTCTTCCTCGCCCCCCTGCGCCGGGCCGTCGCCGAACGCGTCTTCCAGCCCTACGCCGACAACTACGAGATCGTCCCCGCCGCCCTCGGCGAGGACGTCGTCCTCGTCGGGGCCCTGCTGCTCTGAGCCGGCGGAGGACCTCCCAGCGCCAATCCGCATTCGGCAATCACGACAGCCATTCGTCGAGGTGGGCGGCGACGAAGTCGTCGTCGATGAGGTGGGGGTAGTCTGCGCGGACGCGGCGGATCTCGTCGGCCTGTCCGGGCGAGAGCGTCTGGCGGGCGTCGAGGCAGCGGGGCGAGGCCAGCAGGCCCTGGCCGTGGAGGATCTGCTGGATTCCGGCGATGCACCCGGCGAAGTCGTTGGCGGCGTCGAAGACGGCGGCGTTGCAGTCGGTGACCTGGACTCCGGTGGCCAGGACGTCGGCGGGGATCGCCCAGTCCGTCTGGGCCATGCCGCGCAGGCTGCGGTGCAGCTCGACGGCCTTGCTCGTCCAGACGGCCCAGTGCCCCAGCAGCCCGCCGACGATCCGCTCCCGGACGCGCCGCCCGTCGGCCATCAGGTCGAAGCGCGTCAGCAGGTCGGCGACGATGTTGTCGTCGTTGCCGGTATAGAGGGCGATCCGGCCGGCCTGGCCGGCGGCGGCGACGCCGCGGGCCACGTCGAGCGTCTGGTAGCGGTTGAAGGGGGCGATCTTGACGGCCAGGACGTTGGGGATCTCGGCGAAGCGCCGCCAGAAGTCGAGCCCCAGCCTCCGCCCGCCGACGGCCCGCTGGAGGTAGAACCCCATCAGCGGGATCGCCGCGGCGACCCGGCGGCAGTGGCGGATCAGCTCGTCGTCGTCGGCCTGGCCCAGGGCCGCCAGGGACAGCAGGCCCGCGTGGTAGCCCAGATCCGCGGCCCGTTCCGCCTCGGCGACGGCCTGGGCCGTCACGCCGCAGACGCCGGCGATGCGGACGAGCCTGCCCCCGCCGGCGGACTCGATCTCGTCGAGGGTCTCTCCGGCGCATCGCAGGACGGGTTCGAGCAGGTCGATTCCCGGCCGGCGGATCTCGAACTGGGTGGTGTGGACGCCGACGGCGACGCCGCCGGCGCCGGCGGCCGCGTAGTACCGCGTCAACGCACGCTGGTGGCGCTCGTCGAACTCCCCGCCCGCCGTCAGCGCCAGCGGATGGGCGGGGATGAGAAGCCCGGCGGCGATTGCCTGGCGGACCCATTCGGCCGGTTGCGGAAACTCCATCTCATCTGCTCCCGTCGCGCGCGGAGATCAGTATCTTCCGTCGCGCTGCTGGAAGTGGGTGGGCTTTCCGAGGACCCTGCCCCCGCGGGCGATCCACCCGGCCGTCCACTCCAACACGCGGTCGATCGGCGTGGGCGGCGGGCCCAGCAGGGCGACGGCCTGGGTGACGTCCGACAACAGCGCCGTCTCCGCCTCCGTGCCGGCCAGCGTCACCTCCCTGCCCATCCGCTCGCCCAGCTTCCCGGCCAGCTCGCGGATCGAGAGCTTCCCGGTCCCGGTGAGGTTGACGGCGCTGGCGGGGCGGGTGGTGTGCTCCAGCAGCCGGAGGAACGCCGCGTTCACGTCCCCCTGCCACATGACGTTGAAGTAGCCCATGGTCAGGTCCACGCACTCGCCGGCGTGGATCTTCAGCGCCAGGTCCACCAGCACGCCGTAGCGCATCTCGACCGAGTAGTTCAGCCGGACCAGCAGCATCGCCGTGCCGCCGGCGCCCGAGCAGAACTCGAGGACCCGCTCGCGGGCGACGCAGGCGTTGGAGTACTCGCCGACGGGCTCGAGGGGGTCGGTTTCGACCGACCCGGGCCCGTCGACCGGGGTCAGGGCGTAGACGCAGCCGGTGGAGAAGGCCACGATCCGGGCGCGGCGATACCGCCGGGCCACGTAGGCCGGCACCAGCGCGTTGACCGCCCACGTCAGCGGAGGGTTCTCGGAGGTGCCGAACTTCATCCCGACCATGTAGATGACGTTGTCGGCGGGGGGCAGCTTGGCCACGGCCGCCGGGTCAAGCAGGTCGCAGGTGACCGTCTTGGCCCCGGCGTCGGCCAGGGCGTCGCGGACGGGCGGGTCGGGAAAAAGGTCGATGACGGTGATCTCGAGGTCGGTCCCGGCGGCGTCGCGCGCCCGGCAGGCCATCTTCACCAGCGAGGGGCCGATCTTCCCGCCGCCGCCGACCACGGCCAGCCCGCCTTCCAGCCGGGCGAACACCTCCACCACCTCCGCCGTCGGCCGGCTGAGAAGCTCGGCGAGCTGCTCTTCGCCGTCGATGGTCTCCGGCAATCCGTCAGGCGCGACAGCCTCGTTCATGCCCGTATTCGTACCCGCCGCCCACCGGCGATGCAAGCTGCTGGCCCGCCTCGGCCGGCCGGCTTGAAGTTCTCAAAGGACCGGCGTATAGTGATTTTCGAGGCCCATCAGCGGGGCGTGGGTTGGCTGCGGTGTTTCCGCTGAGGCCACATCCCGGCAGTGTGCGGAAGGAGGTTGCGATGAGCAGGGGCTTGCAGATCGTGCTGGCTCTGGTGGGCCTGGCGGTGGCGGGTTGTGCGGGTTCGGGGCCGTGGGGCGCCGGGGCATCGGCCCGCGACGCGCCGGCCGGGCGGGTCTCCCGGACCGCAGACAAGGCAGCCCGGCAACCCGTGGGGACCTTCCTCACGCCGGCCAAGGCCTACCAGCGGTGGCGGGCCCGCCCTGATCGAGTCCACATCCTCGACGTCCGCACGCCGGCCGAGTACATCTTCGTCGGCCACGGGCCCATGGCCAGGAACATCCCCCTGAAGTTCCTCACCCACAAGTGGGACCCGGCCAAGAAGCAGCCGGTCATGAGGCCCAATCCCGACTTCATCGCCCAGGTCCGCAAGGCGTACCGGCCGGACGATACGATCCTGGTCATGTGCCAGTCCGGCCTGCGCGGGGCCGCGGCCGTCGGCAGGATGCGGGCGGCCGGCTTCACCGACGTCCAGAACATCCACGGTGGGTTTGAGGGCGACGTGCGGAAGGACTGCAACTGCCCCGACGTGGGGAAGCGGACCGTCAACGGGTGGAAGAACTCCGCGCTGGCCTGGACCTACGACCTCGAGCCCGAGCTGATGTACCTGCCCTAGGGCAGGGCGCGGAGAACGCCCGCTCGGGGGCGGGCGCGCGGGTCGAGGGAAGTAGCAGTGATAGATCTCGTGCGTCTTGGGCACCTCCCGCATCTCGTTGTCGGGGAAGAGCCGGTTGATCATCTTGACGTAGTCGGTGAAGAAGCGGTCGCCCCAGGTCTGGTAGACGCAGTCGTCGGCGTGGATGAACCCCCCGCGGAGCAGGAACTCCCGGACGTTCCTCTCCTCGTCCTCCGGCAGCTTGAAGTACCCCTCGGAGGTCATGAAGACGAAGGGGTAGCGGCACATGTGCTCCAGGTCGTTGCCGCGGACCACCACGGGGTCCTGGCTGGCGTTGACGTTGGTGAGCTGCCGCAGCCGCTTGCGAAGGATCACGTCCCCGACGGGCCCGGCGTTCCAGTGGTGACCCGTGTGGCCCCGGCGTCGGCGAGGGCGTCGCGGACGGCCGGGTCGGGAAAAAGGTCGATGACGGTGATCTCGAGGTCGGTCCCGGCCGCGTCGCGCGCCCGGCAGGCCATCTTCACCAGCGAGGGGCCGATCTTCCCGCCGCCGCCGACCACGGCCAGCCCGCCTTCCAGCCGGGCGAACACCTCCACCACCTCCGCCGTCGGCCGGCTGAGAAGCTCCTCCAACTGCTCCTCGCTCTCGATCGTCTCCGGCAGCTCGTCGGATGTCGCTTCGCTTTTCATGGTGCGTTCTTATCCGGCGGGCGGCCGGACTGCAAGCTCCGGCGCCGCGGCAGGCGGTCGAGAAAACCGCCCGC
Organism: uncultured Planctomycetaceae bacterium; assembly: GCA_964575155.1. Classification (GTDB taxonomy): domain Bacteria; phylum Planctomycetota; class Phycisphaerae; order SM23-33; family SM23-33; genus CAZNSB01. The sequence continues at coordinate 7,051 of CAZNSB010000112.1, forward strand.
GATTCGTGTTGGCGGCCGGGGGCCTCTCCCGCCAGAATACCGGGGCGGCGCACGCGGGAAACTCACTTGCGGAGCAGCGACATGGCGAAGCTGGCGATCACGGGCGGGAGGGCGGTCACGAAGGGCCTGCTGCGCGGGGCGAAGCTCTCGCGGCGGCGGGACCTGGAGCGGAAGTACCTCCTGGAGGTCCACCGAAGCGGCGTCTGGGACCACTGGCCCGGCGCGAGGTCCATGGGCGAGCGCTTCGCGAGGGAATGGGCGAGGTTCAACGGCTCGAAGTTCGCCGCCCTGGTGACCAGCGGCACGCACGCGCTCCAGTTGGCCCTGGAGGCGCTGGAGATCGGCGCCGGCGACGAGGTGATCGTGCCGGGGCTGACCTGGCAGGCCACCGCCGCCGCCGTCTGCGACGTCAACGCCGTGCCCGTGCTGGTGGACGTGGACGAGGAGACGCTCTGCATCGGTCCGAGGCTGGTCGAGGCGGCCGTCACCGGCAGGACGCGGGCGATCGTCCCCGTCCACCTGTACCACCGGATGGCGGAGATGGACAAGCTGCTGCGGATCGCCCGCCGGCGCGGGCTGCACGTGGTCGAGGACTGCGCCCACGTCCACGGGTCGCGCTGGGGGGGGCGGGGGGCCGGGACGCTGGGCGTTCTCGGCTGCCACAGCTTCCAGATGTCCAAGCTGATCACCGCCGGGGAGGGCGGCGGGGTGCTGACCCAGACGGAAGAGCTGTACCGGAGGATCGAGAGCCTGCGCATCTGCGGGCGCGACAGCGGCGGCGTGCAGGTCCACAGCGGCAACTTCCGCATGACCAGCCTCCAGGCGGCGGTGCTGCGGGGGCAGTTGGCGGCGTTCCGCGCCAACGCCCCGCGGATCGACCGCAACGGGCGGGCGCTGGATGAGGCCGTCGCCGCCGCCCCGGGCGTCAGCCCACTCCGCCGAAGCCGACGCATCACCCGCATGTGCGGGTACGCCTTCGCCTTCCTCTACGAGAAGCGGGCCTTCGGGGACCTGGGCGCGGGGACCTTCCGCAAGGCCCTGTCGGCGGAGCTGGGCGTGCCCTTCGGCACCACCTACACGCCGCTGAACCACAGCGAGGTGTACTCCCCGCACCTGAAGAAGCGCCACCACCTCGGGAGGGCGTACGTGCGGGCGATCACGCCCTCGCGGTGGGCCCTGCCCGTCGCCGAGAGGCTCTTCCGCGACCGGGCGGTGCTCAGCCCCTGGGCCGTCTATGCCTGCCCGCCGCGGCGGGCGCACCTCCTCACCGACGCCATCGCCAAGATCCACGCCCGGCGCGACGAGCTGGGGGCCCTGGAAAACGGACCGTGACGCGCGAGAGCGTTGTCGCCCTGACGGGAGCCGACCCGATGCAGGCAGGATTCGCACAGGTGGACATCACGCCGAGGGTGGGGGTGGAGCTTTCGGGGTTCGGGCCGTACCTCCATCGCTGCGCCCGGGACGTCCGCGACCGGCTGTACGCGCGGGCGATGGCGGCCGGCGCCGGCCGGCGGCGGTGGGTCCTCGTCGCCGCCGACCTGATCGGCGTGGACGAGCAGACCGCCGCCGAGGCCCGGAGCATCCTCGGCGAGAGGACCCGCCTCCCCCCCGAGTGCGTGATGTTCCACGCCACGCACACGCATTCCGGACCCGCCACCATCCGCGGGCTGATCGGCTGGGGCGAGCCGGACGAACCCTACATGGCCCGGCTGCCGTTCCTCCTGGCCCGGGCCGGCGAGCAGGCCCTGGCGAACCTCCGGGACGTCGAGTTCCGCTGCGCCCGGGTGCCGGTGGAGGGCATCAGCTACAACCGGGAGCTGGAGGCCAGGCCCGCCTACGACGCGGCGTTGGGCGAGGACTGGCGGCCGGCGGCCCCCGAGCACACGGACACGACCGCCTGGGTGGTGACGGCACAGGCCGGCGGAAAGGTCGTGGGCCTGCTGACGTGTTTCTCCTGCCATCCGGTCGTCTGCTGCGAGCAGACCCACTCGATCCACGGGGATTACTGCGGCGTGGCCATGAACGCCCTGGCCGCCGAACGGGCCCCGGCGGTCTGCCTCTTCTGCCAAGGCGCCCACGGCGACCTGAACACGTGCGTCTGCCACCAGCCGCCGGAGGAGTCCCTGCGGGCCCTCGACGTGATCGCCGGACGCTTCGCGCGATGCGTCCGCGCCGGCATCAGGCGGGGAGAGCCGCTTCGCGAGGAGGCCGTTTCGGCCGCCATGCACGAGTTCACCGTCCGCCGCCGGCCCGTGCCGGCCGGGAAGCTCCGCGAGGAGATCGCCAGGCAGGTGAAAGTCATCCTCGACGACCCGAACGCCGACGCCGGGCGGGACGCCCGCATGGCCACCGTCTTCCTCAAGGCGGCGCGCAAGGTGCTCGCCCGGGTGGAGGCGGGACGTTCCCTCGACGAGACGACCTGCGTGCAGGCCCTGCGACTGGGCGAGCTTCTGATTCTCGGCCTGCCGTTCGAGCTTTTTCGCGGCATCAAGGAAAGCATCCTCCGGGCGATCGGGCGGGCCCCGACGCTGGTCCTCAGCAACGTCAACGACTGCCTCGGGTACGCGGTGGCGCGGGAGATGTACGCCCGGGCGGACCTGGCCCACTACGCCAGGGAGGTCGTGCCCTGGATGCGGGGCTCGGCGCCGTTTCGGGAGGAGCTGGAGGACGACCTCGTCGCCGCGTGCCTGAAGCTCACCGAGGCGGTGAAGTAGGCCCCTCACCGCTTGTGCCAGGCCGGCAGCTCGATCAGCCCGGCGAGGGTCAGCCGGCCTCTGGCGGTCAAGTCTCTCATGGCGGAATACCTCAAAGCACCGGGCATGCGGTACTCTCAATCTCCCCACTGACGCAAAGATCTGACCCCGCTTCCGCGGGGGGATGGTCTCCCGGGCACTGACGTCTCCGCTGTCATCTGCGGATCTGACTTCACAAGCACTTCGGCAATTCGGCGGACAGTAGCCCCCCGCGGAAGCGGGGGGTTCCCCGCGCAGGTCCGCGGTCTGGGCTCGCCTCCTTCGGCGCCTCAGTGCGTCAGGTAGTAGATGATGATGTTGACCCCCATTCGGATGGCGAGCTCGTTCCTGTTCTGCGGGAAGTACCGGCAGGTCCACCCGCAGTGCAGGTCGCCGGCGGTGCAGTAGGTCATGATCCGCCCGGTGCCTTTCTCGAAGAGGGCGTAGCTCTTGTTCTTGGCCTTGCGGATCTGGGGGGCGCCGTCGGGGAACTCGAAGTAGCAGTGATAGATCTCGTGCGTCTTGGGCACCTCCCGCATCTCGTTGTCGGGGAAGAGCCGGTTGATCATCTTGACGTAGTCGGTGAAGAAGCGGTCGCCCCAGGTCTGGTAGACGCAGTCGTCGGCGTGGATGAACCCCCCGCGGAGCAGGAACTCCCGGACGTTCCTCTCCTCGTCCTCCGGCAGCTTGAAGTACCCCTCGGAGGTCATGAAGACGAAGGGGTAGCGGCACATGTGCTCCAGGTCGTTGCCGCGGACCACCACGGGGTCCTGGCTGGCGTTGACGTTGGTGAGCTGCCGCAGCCGCTTGCGAAGGATCACGTCCCCGACGGGCCCGGCGTTCCAGTGGTGACCCGTGTGGTCCCGGACGTGGAACATCAGCCGGGGAAAGTAGAACGTCCCGGTCTTGACGGCCTTGGCGGCCCCGCCCGCAGCCGCGGCTCGGGCCGGCGAGAGGAGCTTCCCCCCCAGCGCGGCAGGCCCGGCCACCGCCGCCGCCCCCACCGCCGCCGCCTTCAGCAGCTCCCGCCGGGTGAGGCGCCAACTCACCTCTCTGAGCACCTCCCGCTTCCAGTCTTTCAGGTCGCTGGGGTTCTCCAGCAGCATCACATCGGCCCTCAACACGCTTCGCGCAGCCTCTCGCTGCCCGGACCCTATTATACCCCCCCGGCCGGGCGCGCCAATGCCCCTTCGGCAAAAGCCGGCCCGCTGCGCCTCCGGTCCTACTTGGCGGGGTGCCCGACGGCGCGGTCTGCGGTCCGCAGGAGCATGGCGGCGGCGAGGGCGCGGGCGTCGAGCCCGGCCTCGGCCAACTGCTGCGATCGGCGGGCGTGGGCGATGAAGCGGTCCGGCAGGCCGAGAAGCTGGACGTTCCCCGCGTCCAGCCCGCGCTGCGACGCCAGCTCGAGCACGGCCGAGCCGAACCCCCCGGCCACGGCGTGGTCCTCGACCACGACCACCGGGCCGTCCGACCGGACCAGCTCGCAGATGAGGTCCTCGTCCAGGGGCTTGGCGAAGCGGGCGGAATACACCGCCGAGGCCATCCCGCAGTCGCGGGCGAGCATTTCGGCGGCCGCCAGGGCGTGCTCGACCATCGCCCCCAGGGCCAGGAAGGCCCCGTCCCCGCCGGGGCGGACGAGGCAGGCGGCGGCGAGGGCGAAGGGCGCCTGGCGGGTGGCGGGCAGTTCCGGGGGCACCTGGTCGCGGGGGTAACGGATGGCGCACGGGCGCTGAAGCGTCAGCGCGAGGTCCAGGGCGGATTCGAGCTCGGCGGCGTCGGCGGGGGCCATCAGGACCATTCCCGGGAGGGGGCGGAGGTAGGCGATGTCCATGGCGCCGTGGTGGACGGCCCCGTCGGAGCCGACGAGACCGGCCCGGTCCATGCAGAGGATGACCGGCAGGCGTTGGAGGGCGAGCTCCTGGAAGACCTGATCGAACGCGCGCTGGAGGAAGGTGGAGTAGATGGCGACCACGGGCCTGAGGCCCGCCTTGGCCAGACCGGCGGCCATGGCCACGGCGTGCGACTCGCTGATCCCCACGTCGACGTACCTCTCGGGCAGGGCGTCCCGCAGGGCGGCCAGCCCGGTGCCGTCGGGCATGGCGGCGGTGATGGCGACGATCCGCCGGTCGGCCTTGGCGCGGGCCAGCAGGGCCCGGGAGAAGGCTTCCGTCCACGTCGGGCGGGGCTTGGGGGCGAACTCCACCACCGACCACTTGTGCGCCTTGGCGACGCGGATGAAGCCCAGGTTCGTCCGCGGGTCGATGCCCAACAGCTTCGCGTCGAACGACTTGGCCTCGGCGCCGGGCAGGATCACCTTCATCTCCTTGATGTTCTCGCTCTTCATTCGGGCGTCGAGCGAGGTGGTCATCAGGATGCCGGTGGCGTCGATACAGCCCTTAACGATATTGCGGTTGGCAAGCAGGTC
>CAZNSB010000113.1:0-12141 GCA_964575155.1 uncultured Planctomycetaceae bacterium
CCGTGCCACCCCCCCAAGCCCGGCCGCTGCCGCGGCCGGGTGGTCCGTCTCCTTTACCGGCCCCACCGCCAGCGGTATGCTCTTGGCATGCCCCCGGCCGCCGAAAAGCTCGCGGTGGTGCTCCTGTCGGGCGGGCTGGACTCGGCCACCACGCTGGCCGTCGCCCGCCGAGAGGGCTTCACCTGCCACGCCCTCAGCTTCGACTACGGGCAGCGGCACCGCTTCGAGCTGGACGCCGCCCGGCTTCTCGCCCGCGCCGGCGGCGCCGTCGACCACCGCATCGTCCGCATCGACCTGTCGGCAGAGGGAGGTTTCGGGAAGAGCGCCCTGACCGACGACATCGAGGTCCCCAAGGACCGAATCACCCCCAATCCGCAATCCGAAATCCGCAATCCGCAATCCGAAATCCCCCCCACGTACGTCCCCGCCCGCAACACGATCTTCCTGGCCGTCGCCCTGGGCTACGCGGAGGTCGTCGGGGCCTTCGACATCTTCCTCGGCGTCAACGCCGTCGACTACAGCGGCTACCCCGACTGCCGACCGGAGTTCGTCGAGGCCTTCGAGACGCTGGCCAACCTGGCCACGGCCGCGCCTGCCGAGAAGGGTGCGCGCTTCCACATCGACGCCCCGCTGATCGAGATGACCAAGGCCCAGATCATCCGACTGGGCGACGAGCTGGGCGTCGATTACTCCCTCACGCACAGTTGCTACGACCCGGCCGCCGACGGCGCCGCCTGCGGGCGGTGCGACGCCTGCCGCCTCCGCCTGGCCGGCTTCGCCGAGGCGGGCGTTGAGGACCCGGGCAGATATCAGTAGGGTGGGACGCAGCGAAGCGCAGTCCCACCTCCGTCCCTTCCGGCCGACGGAAGACGGAAGGTGGGACTTCGTCCCACCCTACCGGTTACAGGAAAGACGTACGCGAAAGGGGAAAACATGTTCTGGAAGACGATGGCGGCCACCTGGACGGCGCTGCTGCTGATCCTGGTGGCCATGCTGTGGACGGTCCGCGCGGGCGGGCCGGTGGCCGAGACGGGCGGCCGCCCGCGCGGGTCCGCACGGCCCGCCGGGACGCAGGCGATTGCCCTGCTGGACCTTCCCTCGCCGTACCCGGCGGTGGCCAACGCCGCGATCTACGCCCCGGCGGTGCGGAGCAAGCTGCTGGGCTCCAAGGCCGTGGCCGGCATGCCGGAGGCCTTTCGCAAGAAGCTCGCCGCGAACATGGCCCGCTACGTCACCGCCGGAGCACTGCTGCCGGGCGGGACCTCGCACGTGGCCGTCTACATCCGAGGCTGCAAGGACCGCAAGGCGGCCCTGGCCCTGGCACGCGCCGCCGCGGAAAGCCTCGCATCGTACGTCTGCCAGCGACAGAAACTGCACACAGACGTGAGGCTCGGCGCGCTGAAATCTCTGCACGATGACATCAAGAAAAGGGCGCAGCGGATCAGCCGCGAATCGGCCCTTGCGCGCGGCGCTTCCCCGGGAACCCAGATCCGGGCGCGGCAAAAAACGATCGCTGCCAGGGTGGAAAGGCTCCAGCAGAACCTCATCGAGGCCGAGGACGAGCAGCTCAGCGCCCAGGCCAAATGGGCGGTGTGGCAGGAAGACGTCAAGAAGGGCAAGCTCCACGAGAGCTTCGAGGTCCAGGCGAAGCTTGAGGCCGACCCGATGCTCTACGCCCTTACCTGCCGGCTGATCGAGCTGAAGACGCACGTGCCTTCGGGTTCGGCGCCCGCGTCCGCCCCCGCCCTGAAGAAGGCCGTCACCTGGGTCGAGCAGCAGATGGCCGCCCGGCGGAAGAAGCTGATCCAGGCCGCTGCCGCGGAGCGCCAACTGGCCGTCGCCGTCGCCACTCACGAACTGGCCTCGGCAAGAAAGCGGCTGAACCAGGCCAAGGCCGAGGGGCGGGACCTGGACGTCACCCTCGGCCGGATCGAGGCGCTGAAAGACGAAGCGGATCTCCAGAGGCAAGACCTCCGCGAGCTGGACCGGCAGATCCTGGAGCTGCAACTACAGCCCGGCCCCGACCCGCAATCTATGATCATGGACGTCTTCGCGGCGCGATGACGCCGGGCGGGACCCCCGGCCGGTCTCCCTGGAACGGGCGCCAAGGTCGGGCGGGACGGAGCGTGCAGGATGTAGTACCATTCAGCAGGGAAGACGAACACGAAAGGGGAAAGACATGTTCTGGAAGACGATGGCGGCCGTCTGGACGGCGCTGCTGCTGATCCTTGTGGCCATGCTGTGGACGGTCCGCACGGGCGGCCAGATCTCGGTAGTCGGCGGCAGCACGCGCCAGCCCGCAGTGCCCGCCGGGACGCAGGCGATGGTGCTGATGGCGGACGTTCCGTCGCCGTACCACGCGGCGGCCGGGAGGATGCTCGAGGATCGTGACTTTTGCCGACGAGTGCTCATGGACATGCGGGTGCGCGCCAGCGCGTTGTATGAGGGGCTTGGGCAGGACCCCATCCGCGGGCTCCGGCGCCACCTTGCCATGCGCCCCGCCGGCGAGGCGGGCAGCGGCCTGCTCGCCGTGTACGCCCGCCGGTGCGAGCATGCCCCGGAGGCGACGGACCTCGCCTCGGCGGCGGCCGAGCATTTCGCCCGACGCATCGGGGAGACGGAAGCGCTGCGCCTCGACGAGCAGCTCCGGGCCCTCAAGGCCCAGCGGGACGACCTGCGGACCCGGCGGGACCGCATCCGCCGCGAGCGTGCCGCCTGCCTCGGCGCCAGCCCGATGGCGGCCATGCCCAAGCGCCGCAGCCTCCTCTCTCTCAGGCTGGAGATCCTCACCCGCGGCGTCGTGGACGCCGAGACGCGTCAGGCCCGCGCCCAGGCCGAGCTGGCCGCATTCAAGAAGGACGTGCTCCAGGGCAGGCCCCGTGCGCCCGCCACGGGCGCCGCCACGAAGCCGGCCCCCGCTGGGCCCGACGCCCAGGCCCTCCAACGGGCAAAGCAGAAGGCCCTGGCCTTGGCCACGCAGGAGCTGGCCGACCTGAGGGAGCGCTACAACGAGGCCCGGGCCGAGGCCCGCGACCTGGAGGTCACCCTGGGAAGGCTCCGCGCGCTCGAAGAGGAGGCCGAAACGCACAAGGTATTCCTCGGCAAGCTGGAGGACCGCATCCTTGAGCTGGAGCTGAAGCGTCACAGGAAGGACCTCGGCCCCCGGATCATCGGGTGCTTCGCCCTGCGCTAGCGGCCGGCTGCGACCCGGCGCGCGAAGGCTTGAACTGCCCCGGCCGGAGGCAATAGACTTGACGAGTCCTCGATGAACCATCGGCAGATCAATCCGAGCCAGAAGAAGTGGCGGCTGTTTCGGGCGTGGGCGGGGCGGCACCCCGTCTGGTGCGCCTGGCAGGTGACGTACCGGTGCAACTTCCGCTGCCGGTTCTGCCACTACTGGGCGCTGCCGGCCAGCGCCAAGGACGAGCCCGCAGTGGCGGACTACGCCGAGGGTGCGCGGAAGCTTTCCCGGCTGGGGACGCTGCTGATCAGCCTGGCGGGGGGGGAGCCGCTGCTGCGGACCGATCTGGCGGAGATCGTCGCCGCCGTCGGGCGGTATCACTTCCCCTTCGTGACGACCAACGGCTGGCTGGTCACGCCGGAGGTGGCCCGGGAAATCATGAAGGCGGGCTGCTGGGGGGTCTCCGTCAGCATCGACTACGCGGATGCGGCCCGGCACGACGAGCGGCGCGGAATGGTCGGGGCCTGGGAGCAGGCCTGGCGGGCGGTCGAGCTGCTCTCGGCCGCCAGGGTCCACAAGTGGCAGCGGGTCAACGTCATCGCCGTCCTCATGGACGACAACATCGACCAGATGGAGGCGCTGCTGGAGATGTCCGCTCGGCGCGAGGCCTACTTCATGGTCCAGCCGTACGGCCGGCTGAAGACCCGCTCGGCGGCCTACGCCCACAACGACGGGCAGGTGGTCCCGACGCTGCTGGCCCTCCGCGGGCGCTTCGCCAACTTCCTGTCCAACCCCTATTACCTGGGCCGGTTCGATGACTTCCTGGCCGGGGGCGTCCCCCGCTGCCAGGCCGGGAGGGCCTTCTTCAACATCGACGAGACCGGCGACGTCGCCATCTGCGTCGAGAACCGCCACCGACCCGTCGCCAACCTCTTCCGCGACAGCATCGGGCGGATCGAGCGCCGGCTCCGCGCCGCCGCCCGCGGCAACCGCTGCACCGGCTGCTGGGACAACTGCCGCGGGGAGATCGAGAGCCTCTACCGCCCCTACGGCCTGGTCAAGTCCCTGCCGACTCTGCTCTTCGACCGCGGGGCGGCGGCGGATTGACGGCGTTTCGCTTTCCTTTTCTCGGCCGCGAACTCCGCGAACGAACGGAAACGGGTGGCGTGGCGAGGCCCGACGCAGGCGGGCATCGCCACGGATCATGCGGACGTGGCGATCCGCAAACGGCGCGGCTCGCCACGCCACCCGGCTATTTCAGCTTCACCGCCTTGCCGGAGAGCATGCGGAGCCTGAGGGTGGAGATGACGGCACGGGTGGTGTTGGCGCCGATCGCCAGGGCCCGCGGGTCGGGCATGTTCCATATGCGCAGGTCGGTCGGCAGCTCGTCGGCCGGACCCTTCCAGTCGATGAGCTGCTTGCCGTCGAGGCCGACGGTGACGGCGACCTGCTGGTCGGCGGCCAGCACCTTCACGGCGAAGGTGTAGTCCCTGCCCTCGTCGAGCCCGCGGTGATGGGCCTTGGCCTTGGGGTCGTCGCCGCCCTTCCCTTTCAGCGCCAGTTTGCACTCGTCGTGCGAGATGGACAGAAAGGTACGTCCCCGGCCGGCGCGGAGGAGGACGAACAGCCCTCCCCAGTGTTTCCGCTCCAGGCGGAAGGTCATCTGGAGCTCGTAGCTTCCGTCCGGGGCGACGGGGACGGTGATGCGTTCGAGCCAGCCGCTGGCCGTCGCCAGTCCGTCGTCTTCCTTCCGCCAGCGCCGGCGCCTTCGCCCCCCGCGCCGCTTCCTGGCGTGCTTGTCGGGGTCGATGAGCTTGAGGAGGTCGATCCATTGCCCGCTCGCCGCCCGGGCGAGCTTGCGGAGGGCGGCAGTGGCCTTTGCCAGCCCCAGCTTCGTGCGGGTGCGGAAGACGTCGTCGTCGGTGTGCTTCTTGAGGCAGGCGCGGAGGTAAGTCCTGGCCCGTTCCAGGAGGGCGGGCTTAGCGGGGTTTCCGGCCCGGGCCGACAGGGCCAGGTACCACTCACCCATGTCGAGGCAGGCGGCCCAGGAGAGGTCGTCGACCTTGGCGAGGGCGAGGGGGAGGTGCTCGCGCATGGACTTGCTGGCCTCGTCGGTGAGCAGTTTGGCGGCCTGGGCGGGGTTGTCGAACTCGATCACGTGCAGCTCGATGAGGCGGGCGCGGGCGAACTTGTCGTCGGGGTCGGCCCGGAGGCGGTCGGCCATGGCGTTGAAGTCCCGCACGACCCGCTCCCGGGCGGCCATTCTCCTGGTCCGGGCCTGGATTTCTTCCTTGCGCCCGGACCCGATCTGCACCGCGACCGTTTCGGCCTTTCGATACAGCCCGCGGGCGGCGCTGAACTGATCGGCCTTGGCCTTCGCCCCCGCCGCCCGCAGGCAGGCGTCGATGAGGGCCTCGCCGGCCCGAATCCGTTCCACGCCTCTGCCGGCGCGGAACCGCCGCTCGCGGAAGGCGATGAGCTTCCCCAGCCAGGCGCCCTTCCTTTCGGGGATCTTCTCGATCAGCAGCTCGATGGCCTCCACGGCCGCGTCCGTCCCCGCCGGGTCTTTGCCCGCCAGGTCGTGCGCCGTCCGGCACATCAGGGCCATCAGCTCAGGCTGTTTGGCGGCGTGTCGGGCAGCGTGAAGGAGCTTCCTGGCCAGTTCCAGGTCGTCGGCGAAGCCGGCGGTCGCCCGGACCCGCCGGACGTCCTCGCCGTACAGGGAGTTGAAGGTGTCGTCCACCACGTCCGCGGCTGCCGGCGACCGGGGGGCCAGCACAGCGGCGATGATTACGATCGGGGCCTTCCAGCGCTTCACTGCGGTGTCCTCCGCCGCTGGCGTGCGGACTCCTCCCCGGCGACCGCAAGCTCGTATTCTGGAGAACGATGCTCGCTGCATTTTATTGCGGGGGGCACGGCTGTCAACGCGGCTTGGTCGGGCAGGGGAGGACGGGTTCTTTTGTTGACGCTCCGGGTCGGCGTTTCTAGATTATAGGCCGTTGCCGGGACGGGCGAGCGTCCGGGCGCTGAGGGAGGGGCCGGCGGCTCGTCAGGAGACTGCCCAAGGGTCGTCTTGTGGATTCCCGAGGTCCCGGCAGCGGGTCTTGGAGGGTCGGTTTGGGCCGATGGTCAGGTGAGCAGGGTGCCGGCCGGTTGCCCGAGGACCAAGCCCGTGACGAGCGCCCGACGCGATGCCAGCCGCGACCGCAAGGTACGCAGGTTCCTCCGGCGCCTGAGCAAGGAGGACACCATGCTCGTCGTGCTGAAGCGGGAGCTGTACGAAGGAAGCTGGGACGACATGACCGCGGACCTGAAGGCCAGGCTGGAAGGCCGGCCTTACATCTTCAAGCTGGTCAACCGGATCGGGGAGGATCTGGAACGGATCGCCCGGCTGCGGGCGTTTGAGGAAGAGCACAGCGTGGACCTGAGCGACTACGTGAAGCTGGAATAGGGCGGAGAGGAGAAACCGCATGCGACGGGCGTGCAGACTTGCGGGCGTGGGCCTGGCGATGGCGCTGCTGGGGGGCTGCGGGGGCCCTGGCCCCCCCCCGCCGGCGCCTACGGCGGCGGGCGTCGTCGCCCCGGAGGTGCTGGCCAAGGCCTCGCTGGAGTACTACTGGCAGTATCCGGTCCGCTTCCTCGCGGCGGGCGAGACGGTGGAGCGGATCTGGCGGCTGGACGAGAACCTCTACGGCCTGACCAGCCGGAACCGCCTGATCGCCCTCGACGCCGCCAACGGGACCTTCAAGTGGGAACTCACCGTAGCCGAGGCGGGCAGGAAGGTCTTCGCTCCCTGCCATGCCGATGAGGTCAAGCTGGCGAAGTTCGGGGGCATCAGGCTGGTGACCCACCCGCCCGATCCGGAGGACAAGGAGAAGGTCACGACCGTCAACGGTGTGGTCATCAACACGACCAGCTACGCCCTGCTCCTGGAACGCCAGACCGGCCAGACGCTGCGGAAGCTGGACTTCAAGTTCGCGGCCAACAGTCCCGGCAGCAGCGACGGCATCTACTTTTTCGTGGGCTCGTCGAGAGGGTGGTACTACGCCGTCCGGCTGGTGGACGCACTGACGCCGTGGACGATGGGCACGGACGACATGATCACGGCCAGGCCGGCGGCTTACGGGGGGCGGCTGTACGTCGCCAGCCGGGACGGGAGGTTCTACGCCGTCAACCCCTACCTGCCGAAGGACCGGCACCTGTGGACGAGGAAGACCGCCGGCCCGCTGACGGCGGATTTCACCGTGGACTCGCGGGGGTGCTTTGTCGGCGGGGAGGACTTCAACCTGTACGCCTACGACGTCGTCGAGGGCGACACGCTGTGGGTCTTTCGGGCGCAGGGATCGCTGCGCGAGCCGGTGCAGGTCGGCGCCCGCACCATCTACCAGCGGGCCGACCAGGACCGCTTCTACGCCCTCGATCTAGCCACCGGGCGGAAACGCTGGGAGCTGCCCGACGGGCATTCCGTGCTGGGGACCATCGGATCGCACGTCTACGTGCTCACCTTCGAGCGGAAGCTGCGGGTCATCCACGAGGCCCTCGGCCGGGAGAAAATGACGCTGCCGATGACCGGGCTGGACCTGTTCGTCCGCAACGCCGTGAAGCCCGTGATCTACGCCGCCACCCGGGAGGGGAAGTTCGTCTGCATCCGCGCAGCCTCGGCGGGGCACCTCGCCCCGGACATGCTGAAGGACAAACCGGGCAAGTAGGGCTCATCCGGAAAGGAGTCGAATCGCTGTGAACGTCAGAATCCAACGCGCATTGATCAGTGTCTATGACAAGACGGGGGTGGCCGAGTTCGCCAAAGCGCTGGCGGATCAGGCCGTGGAGATCATCTCCTCCGGGGGCACGGCCAGGGCGATCGCGGCCGCCGGCGTGAAGGTCCGGCAGGTGCAGGAGTGGACCGGCTTCCCGGAGATGCTCGGGCACCGGGTCGTCACGCTGCACCCGAAGGTCCACGGCGCGATCCTGGCCCTGCGCGACGACCCCGCCCACCAGGCCGACATCGAAAAGTACGGCCTGGAGCCGCTGGATCTCGTCTGCGCGAGCCTGTACCCCTTCGAGCAGGCCGTCGCCAAGGAAGGGTGCAGTTTTGCCGACGCGATCGAGATGATCGACATCGGCGGGCCCTGCATGGTCCGGGCCGCCGCCAAGAACCACAAGTTCGTCACCGTCGTCACCGACCCCGCCCAGTACGACGACGTGCTCGCCGAGATGCGCGCCAAGGACGGGTGCGTCAGCCTGGAGCTGCGCAGCAGGCTGGCGCGGGCGGCGTTCGCGCTGACGGCCCACTACGACACGGCCATCAGCGGCTACCTCCGCGCCGCCGCCGGCGAGGCCTTCCCCGACCGCCTCACCCTCAGCTACGCCAAGGCCGCCGAGCTCCGGTACGGCGAGAACCCGCACCAGAAGGGCGCCTTCTACGTCGGCACGGACGCCTCCGAGGCCTGCGTCGGGCGCGCGGAGTTCCTCGGCGGAAAGGCCATCAGCTGGTCAAGGACTTCGACGGGCCCGCCGTCGCCGTCATCAAGCACGCCAACCCCGCCGGTTGCGCCGTCGACGACGACCTGGTCGAGGCCTACCGCAAGGCCTACCTGGGCGACCCCAACGCCGCCATGGGCGGCATCGTCGCCGTCAACCGCCCGGTGACCGTCGAGCTGGCAAGGGCCGTCACCGAGACCTACCGGCGATGGGGCAAGACAGCCGGGGCCGGCGGATTCTTCGCCGAGATCATCATCGCCCCCAGCTTCGAGGACGGGGCCATCGACGCGATCCGCGCCCGCAAGGGATGGGGCGGCGACGTCCGGCTTCTGGAGACCGGCCCGCTGACCGGGGTCCGCAACCGCGAGAAGTACCTCAAGTACGTCGTCGGCGGGATGCTCATCCAGGACCGCGACCTGCTGGCCCTGAACGAGGACGATTGGAGGGTGGTCACCCAGCGCCGGCCCAGCGAGGCCGAGCTGGCCGACCTGAAATTCGCCTGGATCGTCGCCAAGCACACCAAGAGCAACGCCATCGCCCTGGCCAAGGACCGCACGCTGCTGGGCGCCGGCGCCGGGCAGATGAGCCGGGTCAACTCCGCCCGCCTGGCCACGCAGATCGCCGGAGCCTACGGCGGCGGAGGCGTGGTCGAAACGAAAGGCTGCGTGCTCGCCTCGGACGCCTTCTTCCCCTTCCCCGACAGCCTCGACTGGGCCGTCCAGGCCGGCGCCACCGCCGTCATCGAGCCCGGCGGGGCCAAGAAGGACCAGGACGTCATCGCCCGCGCCGACGAGCTGGGCCTGGCCATGATCTTCACCGGGGCGAGGCACTTCAACCACTGACCGGGCACAGCCGGCTTGTCCTTCGGCAGGTGCTCCCGTGGCGCCGTTGGCGGCGGCCGGCTGCAAGTTCTTTCACTTGGTGCGGGATTTCGGTCGGGGCGAGGGGTTACAGCAATGGCGTCGTCGCAAGCCAGGCCGGGGTGCAGCCCGCGGGATCGACGCCGGCGAGGCAGGAGATGAAACGATGACGCGGCCCTCGAGCCAACGGAAAGCCGCCTTCACCCTGATCGAGCTGTTGGTGGTCGTGGCCATCGTGGGCCTGCTGGTGGGGATGGTCTTACCCACCCTGGTGCTGGCCAAGCACCTGGCGGCGGAGAAGTGCTGCGCCACCAGTCTGCATCAGATGAGCGTGGCCCTGTGGATGTACGCCAGCAGCGGCAACGGCGAGTACCCGCTGGAGCCGACCGAGCACAACCCGCATCCGGACCTCCTGCGGACGATGCAGGACTTCAATCCCGGCATTGTCGATGCCATGTACTGCCCCCAGGCCTGGCAGATGGAAGAGGCCGCCAGCAACCCCAGCTATAAGCCCAAGGGGGCCACCGACACGGTCATCGACACGCCGGAGAACCGCCAGGCCGGCAACATCTCCTACATGTACTGGAGCTTCCACGACAACAAGAAGTTCGGCTCGGAGTCCTGGCGAAATCCGGCGTATTTCATCCCGCGGCAGTTGGAGATGAACGGGATCAGGGAGATCTGGCCCGGGCGGACGACGCCGCCCGCCCCGCCGCAGGGACGGTGGGTCGCCACCGACTTCTTCCGCCGCGGGGCGCCCTTCCCCCACGCCCGCAAGCACGCCAGCGGGCTGAACGTGGTCTACCTGGACGGCCACGTCAGCCTGCTCATCGGCAAGCCCAAGCTCAACTTCCGCTGATCGTTGCCGCCGCCCCCGCCAACCGGCGCGAGGCGGCAGTCCGTGCGCTCACGGCGTCCAGATGGCGTCCGGCTCGTCGGCGTCTCGGTTCGCCAGCCGGGCCAGGGCGAACAGCAGGTCCGACAACCGGTTGAGGTATCGCAGCACCGCCGGTGGCGCGGCTCCCGGTTGGGGGTCCAGGGCGGCGACGACGTCGCGCTCGGCACGGCGGGCGACGGCCCGCGCCAGGTGCAGCCTGCACGCCAGCTCGCCGCCGGCGGGCAGGATGAAGTGTTTCAGCTCCGGCAGGTCGGCGCGGATCGAGTCGACGTCGCGCTCCATCCTTTCCACGGCGGCCGGGTCCAGCCGGGGCTGACCGCCCGCCGCCGCCAGGTCCGCACCGGCGGCCAGCAGCTCGCCCTGGACCGGCAGGAGCGCCTCGCGGATGAAGACGTGGTTGATGCGATTGGCTTCGGCGAGGCATCGGCCCACGGTGGCGTTCAGCTCGTCCAGCGCCCCCAGCGCCGCCGGGAGGGGCGCGTCCTTCCGCACCCGCCGGTCGGGCAGGTCCGTGAAGCCCCCGTCGCCGTCTTTCGTGTGCAGCGCCATCGAAAAAGTCCCCGACAGGGCGTCTCGACAAGGCCATTCTAAAGGATCCGCAGCCGGCAGTCCAATGCCTCCCAAGGCCGGAAAGGCGAGCCCGTCCGGCGGGCACCTTGGCGACCTCACAATTGCTTATAAAAAAGGAGGTTAAATGCCGACAAAAGGTTTAGAAATATGCGATTTCCCTGGCGAGATGGAGCCCGCTTTGGGAAAATGGAACTGTATGCAAACTGGTCGTATCGGGCACGTATGAGGCAGCGCGTGCCGAGTTGAGGAAAGGAGACTTGCAGTGGCCAAGGACACGGCCAGGGCGAGAAAGCCACTGAAGCCCAAAGGCGAAAAGCTCGTCTACGACGAGAGCAAGATCAAGGTGCTCGACGGCCTCGAGGCCGTTCGCAAGCGCCCGGCGATGTACATCGGCGACACCACGCCGCGCGGGCTGCATCACCTCGTCTGGGAGCTGGTCGACAACGCCGTGGACGAGGCCATGGCCGATCGGTGCCACAACATCCTCGTTCGCATCAACGCCGACGGCTCCTGCCTGGTCACCGACGACGGCGTTGGCATTCCCGTCGGCCCGCACCCCCGGCTGAAGATCTCCACGCTGGAGGTGGTCATGTGCCGCCTCCACGCCGGGGGGAAGTTCGACCACGAAAGCTACAAGGTCTCCGGCGGGCTGCACGGGGTCGGCGCTTCCGTGGTCAACGCCCTCAGCGAGTGGATGGAAGTGGAGGTCTCGCGCGACGGCAAAGTCTATTCCATGGAGTTCGAGCGCGGCAAGAAGAAGGGCAGGCTCAAGAAGATCGGGCAGCGCAAGAAGTCCGGCACCCGGATCACCTTCATGCCCGACCCGGAGATCTTCCCCGACCGCAGCCTGCGCTATGAGCTGCTGGTCACCCGGCTGCGGGAGCTGGCGTACCTCAACGAGGGGCTGCGGATCAGGCTCCAGGACGAGCGCAGCAACAAGGAGGACGTCTTCCAGTTCAACAAGGGCCTGATCGCCTTCGTGCAGCACCTCAACGAGGGCAAGAAGCCGCTGTGCCGCCCGATCCTGATCCGACGGGAAGACACCCGCGCCAAGCTCATTCTCGAGCTGGCGATGCAGTACCACGACGGCTACAACGAGACCGTCCTGACCTTCGCCAACAACATCAACACCGTGGAGGGGGGCACGCACC
>CAZNSB010000114.1:0-12135 GCA_964575155.1 uncultured Planctomycetaceae bacterium
AACATCGACTGGGGCGTCGTCCGCTTCGCCCCCGGCGAAGAGCTTGGCCTGCACAAGCACAAGGAGGTGGAGGAGACGTTCTACTTCCCGGCGGGCGAGCCGCTGATGACCATCGAGGGGCAGGCCTACCGCGTGCGGAAGGGCGACGCCTTCCGGATTCCGCCGGGCGAATCGCACAACATCGTGAACGACACGTCGGAGCCGGTGGACGCGGTGTTCATCAAGTCCTGCTACCTGCCGACCGACAAGGTGGACCTGCCGGGCTGAACCGCGTGGGCCCGCGCAGGGGAGGTCTATTTTCCGGCCGGCTTGGGCTTCTTGGCGGGCGCGGGCTTCTTGGCGGGCTTCGTCGCCTCGCCGACCTTCCCTGTGGCGACCTTCTCGATGCCCTCGACGTAGGTGGCGTCGGCGGCGAACAGCATGCCCAGGTGCCCGAACAGCTCTATCAACTGGAGCTCCTTCGGCTGGTTGGCCGCCTTGTAGAGGTCCTCGCTGTTGCTGTAGTGCACGCGTCGATCGAGCTTCCCGTGGAGCATCAGCACGGGGCAGCGGAGCTTGGGGATGTCCTTCAGCGCGGAGACGTCGTCGGGCTTGAATTTCCCGATCTGCCCGATGCGGGCGAGCATCTTGTCGAAGTCCTCGGGGTTCATGAAGGGCTGGAGGCCGCGGCAGAAGCTGCGGAGGTCGCGGAAGGGGGCAATCGCCATCACCCCTTTGACGCGCGGGTCGATCGCGGCGTGCTGAATGGCCACGGACCCGCCCATGCCTGCGCCGAGGAGGTAGAGCGGCTCGGTGATGAGCTTCTCTTCGAGCAGCTCGTCAACGACGCGCTTCTGATCATATCTTTCCTTCGCCCCGAAGGTGACGTGCTTGCCGGTGCTGCGCCCGTGGGCGCGGAAGTCGGTCAAGACGACGTCGAAGCCCTTCTGGGAGATCGTCTTCGCCAGGCCGTGGCGGTTGAGCTTGCTTCGGCCCAGGTCGTGCAGGATGACCACCGTGCCGCGCGGCGAGCCCTTGGTCTCGGCCCGGATGACCCAGACGTCGATCTCGACCTTGTCGGGCATCTTGTACAGGCGAGCGGCCGAGACGGTCTTGTTCTCGACGAGCTTTTCGGATTCGGGGATCCAGAAGAGAACGTAGTCGGTCTTCCCGGCGCTGGTGTCCCACTCAACGACGCTGCGGGCGTACTGCTCGGTGGTGCAGCCGGTCATCAGGGCGGATGCCGACACCAAGACGCACGTGAGGAGGGCCTTCCGTTTCATGATTCGTTCCTTTCTCGTCCTTGATCTGGCAGTTCCCATGAACGCATATAGTGTAGCTGGGCGGGAGGGTTTGACAATGCCCGGTCGGGGAGTGTGGGGAAATTCTTTCATGTGCGTTTGAACTGCTTGTCCAGCTCGTGCAGGGTGAGGTTGAGCGTGGTCGGCCGGCCGTGGGGGCAGGAGCCGCCGCGGGCGTCGCGGTCTCGCCGCCCCAGCAGGGCGGTGATCTCCTCGGGGGAGAGGGCCTCGCCGGCCTTGACCGCGGCCCGGCAGGCGATGGCGGCGAGGACCTGCTGAAGCAGTTGCTCGGCGTCGTCTTCGGCGTGCTCGGCGAGGAGGTCCAACAATTCGCGGAGGAGCTCGCCCGGGGGCACCGGTCGTTCGGCCAGGAGCGCCGGAACCTTTTGTACGGCAACGCTTTGCGGGCCGAACTCGGTGATCTCGATCCCCAGCCGATCGAGCAGGGCGGCCCGCTCGGTGAGGCAGGCCTTCTCCGAGGCGGTGACCTCGACGGTAGCCGGAATGAGCAGCCGCTGGGCCGACAGGGGACCGGAGGAGACCCGCCGGGTCAACTCCTCGAAGATGACCCGCTCGTGCAGGGCGTGCTGATCAATGATGACCAGCCCGTCTTCGGTCTCGCTGACGATGTAGCTGTTGTGGATCTGGATGGCCGGGCGCGGCAGGGGCGGCGCCGGCGGTTCGGTTCTGTCGGCGGCGGCGAGGGGCGGGAGCCTCGCCCGGCCGGGGACGCCGGGGGCGGGCCGCTGCGGCGGCGAAGGGAAGTCCAGCCCTCTCTGCGGTGCGGGCTGGGACCCCAGGAAGTCCGCCAGCGCCTGCTTCAGCGAGGCCCGGCGGGCATCGTCAGGCAGTTCCCCGGTCCCGCCGGGAGCGGGCGCCGCCGGCTGGCGGATCTGCACCTGCGGAGCGAGGTCGGCGCGGTTGTGCGCTTCGCGGAGCGCGGCGAGCAGTTGGGAATGGACCATCTGTCCGTTCCGGAAGCGGACCTCGACCTTGGCCGGATGTACGTTCACGTCCACCAGCGACGGGTCCATCTCGAGGAAGACCAGCGCCACGGGCGCCCGCGAGGGGTCGACGAGACCGCGGCAGGCCTCTCGCACGGCGTGGGCCAGCAGCCGGTCGCGGACGTACCGGCCGTTGACGAAGAAGTACTGCCATTTCGTCGAGGCCCGGGCGTGGGCCGGCGGGGCGATCAGTCCGTAGAGGTTCAGTTGCGGCTCCTCGTCGGCGAACTCGATCATGGCGTCGGCGAGTTCGGGGCCGAAGAAGTCGGCGGCGCGCCTGCGGAGGGTCTCGGCCGGCGGAAGGCGGTGCGTGCACCGGCGGTTGTGGGTCAAGGTGAAGGCCACGTTTCGGTGGGGGAGGGCGAGCCTGGCCAACTGCTCGGCGATGTGGCCGAACTCCGTGTTGGCGGTCCGCATGAACTTCCGCCGGGCGGGGGTGTTGAAGAACAGGTCGCGGACGGTGACGGTGGTGCCGCGGTCGGCTGCGGCCGGGCGGGCCGGCCCGATGGTCCCGCCGTCACAGCGGACCTCGCAGGCGGCGTCGGCGTCGGGGCATCGAGAGATCATGTGGGCGTGGGAGACCGCGACGATGGACGCCAGGGCCTCGCCGCGGAAGCCCATCGTGCGGATGTTGAACAGGTCCTCCTCGTCGGCGATCTTGCTGGTGGCGTGGGAGGAAAAGGCCAGCGCCAGGTCGTCGGAGCGGATCCCCGCGCCGTCGTCGCGGACGCTGATCAGCCGCTTGCCCCCGTCCTCGACGACGATGTGGATCGCCGAGGCCCCGGCGTCGAGGGCGTTCTCGACCAGCTCCTTGACCACGCTGGCCGGCCGCTCCACCACCTCGCCGGCGGCGATCTTGTTCACCAGGTGCCTGGAGAGAACCTTGATATCGGCCATCCCAGCACGACTCCGTTCGGGCGGCGTCCTCGCCGGGCGATTGTACGGCGGCCGGGGGGGAGATTCCAACGGGAATCGCCCACAGGCGGGGGCGGCGGTGGCGGCAGCCGGCGGCGGAGCCGATCAGGTCAGGTCGGCGTACTCTTTGCCCTGGCGGGCGGCGGCGCAAAGGGAGTCCAGCGGGCCGGTGGGGCCGCCGCCGGCCTCGTCCGGGGCGGCGTCGGCGGGCGCCTCGGCGGTGACGGGCTTGCCGGTCAGCTCGGCGAAGCCCTCGGCGGCCTTCTGGGCGATGGCCTGCCCGTCCTCGCTGGCGTTGAAGACGTGGATTGGAAGGACCTGGCCGGCGGTCGTGCACACCGCCAGCAGGGGGGCGTAGGGCGATTCGTCCTCGCTCTTGACCCTGTGGGGGTTGGGGATCTGCCCCACCGTCCACGAGCCCACCTGCGCCAGAGTAAGCTGCACGTCCCGCTGCCGGCTCGTCAGGCTCAGCCGGCCCAGCACCGGGTCGACGTGCAGCCGGGCCTTGCTCGGCCGGCGAACCAGCGCCAGCGCCGCGGCCAGCACGCCCATGCCCGCGGCGACCGCGAAGATCGCCCCGACGAGGCGGGCGTCCGCGTCGGCGAGCCCGTCGAGGAAGAACCCGGCCGCGAAGATGCCGAGAAAGCACGTCACCCCGTAGGCGACGACCGCGGCGCCCAGGACCGCCAGCGGGCGGCGGCGAGCCCGGATGGCGAACCCGCCCATCTCGTGGCGGAGCACGCCCCAGGTGGGGATGGCACAGGGGACCTGCATCGTCCCTTCGAGGAACCGGCGGACCGCCCGCAGGCGCGCGGGGTGGGTGATCGTGTAGCCGATCAGGAACAGCCCGACGAGCAGGAAGGGCTGGAGGAACAGGAGCAGGAACCAGTGCAGTCCGGTCACGCGGCGGTCGAGGACTGAGCTGGCCGGGTCTTTCGGGTCGTAGTAGACGGTGATCTTCGCGCCCTTGGGGTGTCGGCGGACGATGGCCCGCGCGTGCTTCTGCTCGCCGGTGGAGCCGAACGAGTAGGCGTAGCGCGTGGAGACGTAGTCCCGCCCGGCGACGGCGTATCGGTACTTGACGATCGGCTCGTAGGTGGCCCCGGAGTCGCTGGTGGCGGGATGGTACTTGACCCTACTGGAGACCACGACGCCGGGGGCCTTGGCAAAGCGCCTGCGGGCATCGAGCTGCTTGAGGATGGCGCCGATGATGAGGGCGGCGAACACGCCGGTCATCCCGCACCAGAAGACGGTGACGGCCAGCAGTTTGGCCATGGCCCTGGCCGGGCTCTTCGGCCGGGGCCGGCGGCCGGGGCCCAGGTGCGGCGGGCCGGAGGCCCCCGTTGCCGGCTCGGCCGGGCGGGCCTGCCTTCGTTCCGCCCGCCGGGCGAAGAAGCCTCCGATCCGCCACGTCAGCAGCGGCACGACCACCACCCACAACGCCAGCCCCAGGTACAGCGCCCTTTCCCAGTGCATCGCGAAACACGCGCCGAAGAACGCAAAGGCCGTCACCGCGGAGAGGATGAAGTAGGCGAGGACGTACGGCCCGCCGCCGGCGACGGTGGGCCTTCCCGTGGGCCCGCGACGGACGAGGAACTCCCGCGGGTTGCCGAAAACGGCCGTGTACAGCATGACCATCCCCACCGCCGCGAACGGGGAAAGGAAAATGAAGAAGCCGAGGAAGAACGGCTGGGCGATGGGGACGAGCGTGCTCTCGGCGGGGTCGTCCGGGTCGTAGTAGGCGGTGATCCGGGTGCCGACCGCCGGCGTGCGGGGGATGGGAGATTCGTACTCGTTCGTCCGCGGGACCTGTTCAGGGACGGAGTGTTTCCCCCGGTACGTCTTGCCGGCGACGGCGTAGCGGTACTCGAACCGGGCGGGTGTGTCTTCTGCGTCCTCGGCCGGGGGGGTGTACTTGGTGACCCGCGCGAGGACGGGCTTGTAGGCGTAGGCCTTGCGCAGCTCACGATGGAACTGCCGGCCGACGAAAAGCAGCATCGCCCCGACCCCGCTGAGCCAGAACAGGGCGAAGCCGCCCATGAGCACCCGGCCGACGATTATCGCCAGCCTGGCGACGACGGGGGGCACCGGCCGGCTGGCATGGGGGCCGTCGGGGTCGATCTGCCGAACGACTTCCCCGTTGCGGGCTTTGCACGCTCCCAGCCTGCCCGCCCATCATCCCAGCCTCCGGCCCCGGCATGCCCCCACGCCCTGGCCAATGGTCGGTGCTCCACCAGGCCGGCGTCGCATGCCAAGTGCACACGCGACCGCAACCTCCGCCTGGACGCCACAAGTTATTGATGTCCAAACGCTTCCGCCCGAAAAAGCAGCCTGTCCCCTATTGTCCCCCTATTGTCCCCTATTGTCCTTGTCTTTGGTCAGTATCATGTTCGTACTCCTTCACGTTGCGACTTCCCGGGGATCCGGCGTGCGACGGGTGGCGTGGCGAGATGCGCCGTTCGCAGATCGCCACGCCGGACGCAGACCGTGGCGATGGGCCGCCGCCCCTCGCCACGCCACCCGCCGTTACCCGCGGCCGCTTGACGGTTTTTTACAGAGCAAGCCCGTCCCCTTTACCTTCCCAGGGCAGGATGAACGTGTCCGTCGTTCGGGTAGGGTCGGCCGCAGCTGAGGCAGTGCCAACCTTGGTGCCGCCGTTGTCGTCGGCTACATAGATGTCGTCCCCTGCCAGCCCAACCGCAGAATACCGCCCCGTCACGCCGTGCTCATAGCGAGCCGTGAACTCGCTGCCGTCGTGGGTGAGGTAATTGAACCCGTCACGAGGGTGGTTCCCCGGCCTGCGGTAGTCGGAGCGCTTCTCAAAGTAGACTTGCCCTGGGGTTCCACCTTCTTGCCAGTTCTTATCGGCGAAGACCACGAAGCCAGGTTGCCTATCATCCGTCAGGGGGCTCTTGTGGGCCTCGGAGCCGTAGGGCTTGTGCATGCCGTAACTGAAGTTCGCCCACGCGTTCCAGCCGAACGCTCTCAGGTCTCCCGCCGTCTCCACCTGCTCCCGTTCCCTAACTCGGCGCAACGTCGGAAGGGCCAGCAAAACCAAGAGTGCGGCTATCGCAACGGCCGCCAGCAGATCCAGCAGAGTAAACCCCGAAGGAAAAGGGGAGGAAAAGGGGGACAGAGGAAAAGGGGGACAGGCTACTTTTTTGGGAGCTTCCACTGCGGGCGGCGCGTCTCGCCGTTGTTCGGCGCGTATCCATCTCCGTATGCTAATAGCCCGGCCGACGGATCACCAGCGTGTTTCTTGCTTGGCCGCGGAAGAGCACGCTGCGGCCTCTCAGCGTACCCGCGTGGGACGAGCATGTGCTGCAAGATGCGCAAGGTCGAGCGAAACAGCAGCCTGTTCCCGTTTCCCTGGCGGCGGGGCGTTCAGGTCAGGTCGGCGTAGCGGGCTGCGCGGCGGAAGAGGGCGACGACGTATCGGATGCCGGCGACCGGGTTCCTGGACCCCGGCGGGCGGGGGGCGTCGTCCTTGCGCCGGTTGTACGACTTGCGCACGGCGGCGGGGCTGCCGGTCAGGTCGGCGAAGTGGCGAAGCGTCCTGTCGGCCAGCTCCCTGGCGCTGTCGCCGGTGGCGAAGACGTGGACGGGCAGCTCCCGCCCGTCGTCGGCGGCCACCGCCAGCAGAGGGACGGTGCCGGAGCCGTAGTCGCTCTGAATCAGCCGGGGGTTGCGGATCGGCCGGACCAGCCAACAGTCGATCTCGTCGAAGCCCAGGGAGACCTCCGCCCTCGGGCGGGTAATGGTCACTCGGCGCAGCGCCTGATCGACGTGGAATCCGGCCTTTCCGCGCAGGGCCGCGTAGATCGCAACCGCTGCGCCGAGCCCGGCGGCGAAGACGAAGGCCCCGCCCACCAGCCGCGGGGGCGGGTCGCCGATGCCCCCAAACAGCCCCGCGACCAGGGCGCCCAGCAGGCACCCCAGGCCGTAGCCGACCGCGGCGGCCCGAACCCGCCGGACGCGGCCGCGGATGGCGACTCCACCGGCCTCGTGGCGGAGCACGCCCCAGGTGGGGATGGTCCAGGGCGGCTCCGGCGGGGCGTCGAGGAATCGGCGCATCCGCGCGGCGGCGGCGGGAAGGCCGGCGGTGTAGCCGATCATCATCAGTCCGACCAGAACGAACGGCTGCAGGAACAGCAGCAGGAGGTAGACGATTCCTTCCGCCTGGAGGCGGAGGACGGCGTCGGCGGGGTTGTCGGGGTCGTAATAGACGGTGACGGAGCTGCCCGGGGCGTGGCGGGCCACGACCTTCCGGGCGTGCCGCGGGTCATTCGTCGAGATCGTGCCGTAGGCGTAGCGCTGGCTGAAGTACTCCTTCCCGCCGGCGCGGTAGCGGTAGCGGATGACGGGCCTGTAGGTGGTGGAGTCGCTGTCGGACTGGCTCTTGACTCGGCTGACGGTGACGACGCCGGGCGTGGAGACGAAGCGAGCGGCGGCGCGGTGGTGCCGCCAGATCGACCGCAGGGAAAAGGTCAGGAACAGGCCCGTGATGCCGCACCAGAAGAGGCAGACGGCGGCCGCGACCGCCATCTTGCTCCGGTGGGCCCGTTGGGGGCGGCGGGCCTTGCGCTCGCGCCGCCCGATGCGAACGGCCAGCCAGGTCGCCCCCGGAATCACGCCCAGCAGCAGCGTCAGCCCCAGCGGCAGCGCGACGGTCCAGTGCAGCGCCGAGGACGCGAAGGCAAAGCCCAGCCCGCCGACCGCGGCGACCAGCGTGAACACCACGAACCCCGGCCCGCCGAGCATCATGGCGCCGCCGCGATGCTGGCGCTTCAGCAGCGGCCGGCCCGTGATCGCCCCGTGCAGCTCGCTGACGCCGAGCGCCAGGAACGGCAGCACGAACATGAGCACCCCCAGCGCCCCCAGCCGCAGCCGCCGGTGCAGAACGCACCGCTCCGGGCGCCGGGGGTCGTAATACACCGTGATGCGATCCCCGGGCGACAGCGCCCCCAGCCGGCGGCGAAGCCGGGTATCGCCGTCCTCGTCGGCGGCGCACCGGCCGGCGATCGTCTGCCCGCCGACCGCGTAGCGGTAGCTCACGGCGATGGCGGCGCTTTCGGCGCCCGGGCCCTCGCGCGCCGTCACCTCGGCGGCGGCGGGGCGGTAGCGGACGGCCACAAGGACGTCCTGGACCATGAAGTACCCGGCCGCGGCGAGGATGCCCAGCGGGATGGCGATGGCCAGCAGGCCCCCAACGGCCCGACGGGCCCTGCCGTGGGCCAGGGAGAAATGAAATCGAAACCCCATGCCCGCCCCTATTCCTTCAGCCCGTATTCCTTGATCTTGCGGTAGAGGGTGCGTTCGCCGATGCCGAGGATCTTGGCGGCCTGTTGGCGGTTGCCGTTGACGCTCTTGAGGGTGCCGCGGATGAGCTCCTTCTCGGCCTCGGAGATGCTCATGCCGGTGAGGACGGCGATGCCGCTCTCGGCCGCCGCGGCCGGTCCGCGGAACTCGGCGGGGAGGTCCTCGAGGGTGAGCTTTCCCTCCCCGGCGAGGACGACCATGTTCTCGATGACGTTGCGAAGCTGGCGGACGTTTCCCGGCCAGGGGTACCCGGCGAGGAAGCGCTGCGTCTCGGGGGCGATGCCGGAGACCTTGGTGCCGTGGGTCTGGTTGGCCAGCTTGATGAAGTGCTCGGTGAGGGGGGGGATGTCCTCCCGCCGCTCGCGCAGCGGCGGGACCTTGATGGTCACGCCCTTCAGGCGGAAGAAGACGTCCTCGCGGAACCGGTCCTGGTCGACGCGCTCGGCGAGGTCCTGGTTGG
Organism: uncultured Planctomycetaceae bacterium; assembly: GCA_964575155.1. Classification (GTDB taxonomy): domain Bacteria; phylum Planctomycetota; class Phycisphaerae; order SM23-33; family SM23-33; genus CAZNSB01. The sequence goes on from CAZNSB010000114.1 coordinate 8,979, forward strand.
TGGCGCTGAGGACGCGGACGTCCACGTGGAGGGGCTCGTTGGAGCCGACGCGGACGACCTCGCCGTTCTCGAGCACGCGGAGGAGCTTGGCCTGCATGTTCAGCGGCATGTCGCCGACCTCATCGAGGAACATCGTCCCGCCGTCGGCGTACTCGAACCGCCCCTTCCGGTCGGCCGCCGCCCCCGTGTACGCGCCCTTCACGTGCCCGAACAGCTCGTCCTCCAGCAGCGTCTCGCTCAGCCCGGCGCAGTTGAGGGCGACGAAGCGGCTGCTCTTTCGCCGCGAGTTGTTGTGGATCGCCAGCGCCAGCAGCTCCTTGCCCGTGCCCGACTCGCCCTGGATCAGCACCGGCAGGTTGGAAGGGGCCACGCGGCGGATGGTTTGGAGGATTCGGACGACGCCCGGGGAGTTGCCGATGATCTGCTCGAAGCCGTAGCGCTTGTCGAGCTGCTCGCGGAGCTCGCGGATGACCCGGTGCTGGGCGGTGCGTTCGGCGGCCCGCTGGACGACGGCCCGGAGGTCGTCGGGGTTGAGCTCTTCGGCCCCGACGCCGGCCTTCTCAACGTAGTCGAAGGCGCCTTCCTTCAGGGCGGTGCGGCAGGTGTCCACGGAGGAGTGGGCGGTGATGAGGATCACCTCGGTGCCCGGGGCGTGCCGGCGGGCGGCGCGGAGGACGTCGAGGCCCTCCGGCTGGCGGTTGAACATCAGGTCTGTGACGATGACGTCGAAGCGCTCGCGCTTCAGCCGGTCGATCGCGTCGGCGCTGGTGTAGCTGATCTGGCACTTGTGCCCGCCGGAGGTGAGCACGTCGGCGACGGCGTCGGCGTGCGGGGCGTAGTCGTCCACGACCAGGACGTCGGCACCGACCTTTTCGAGCCTTCCCATGGCAGATAGGCTATCGCCGGCGGCGGGGGGTTTCAACGGTCGCCGCCGATTGTGACGCACGCATTGCCCGCGTCCCGGACGCGGTAGACAGCGTGTTCGCCCGGGTCGATGCCGGCGGCGGCGAGGGCGCCGCCGGCCGAGTGCGCCTCCCGAAAGCCCAGCAGCCGAACCTGCTCCCCCGTCAGCCCCTCGCTGACGGCGAAGACGCGCACGCCCCGGCGGTCGGTCAGGTACCGGAGCTTCAGGGCCTTGTGGTCCCCCAGCCGGTAGCCCCGGCGGGCGACCTCGGCAGCGGCCGAGTCGTACGTCCGGCAGCGGGCCAGCAACCCCAGGAAATCGTCCTGCCCGATGCCCTCCGGGCACGGCGCCTCCAGGACCAGGCACCCGCCGTCGCGGACCGCGCACTCGTTGTTCTTGATGGCCTTGTCCGCCTGGTAGAAGCTCCGACCCAGCACGCCGGGCACCTCCAGGACGAGCGCGTCGGCCGGGCGATCGATCGGGCAGGTGTACGCGCCCCGCACCCGCCCGGCCAGGGCCGCCAACGCCTCCATCGGGTCGCCGGCCGAGGCCGACAGCACCGCCCCGCCCACCTGGAGGAGGTTGATCGCCCGGACCTCCCGACGCGCCTCCAGCGCGCCGACCATGTTGGCGACGGCCTCGTGGACGGGGTTGCCCTCGAGCCGGCCCGGGCGGGCGTCGGGCGAAAGCGCCGCCTCGTGGTTCCGCTCGATGTCCTCGAAGGCGGCGCAGCCGATGGTGACCGTCTTGTGGGCGCCGGTGATCCCGGCGAAGTAATGCAGCTCGCAGGAGCCGACGGCAAGCACGGCGTGCCCTTCGTCCAGCAGCCACGGGTGACACCGCCACGGGTGCCCTCCGCCCACCGCGGCGAGATCGCCCGACCGGCAGTCATGCCAGCTCACCGCCTCGAAATCCAGTCCCGCCAGGGTCTTCTCCTCGAAGGCCCGGCGCTGGGCCCGCGGGTAGCGGTGCGTGCCCGTGGCGATGAGCGCCCGGACGGGGACGTCGCCAAGGGCGTTTCGGATTGGCTGGAGCACGGCCGACGAGCGGGTGTCGCGCTGGGGGTCGTTCAGGACGATGGTCACCGGCCTTGTCCGCCCGAGGGCGCGGGCGGTCGCCTTGACGGCGTCGGGCAACGAGCCCTCGTCGGGTGCGCCTGCGGCGGGGCCCAAGCGCGGTGTGGCCTGGCCGGTCATTCGTTCTTCGCCAGCGGCAGGGTGATGACGAAACGCGTGCCTTTACCCGGCTCGCCGTCCACGGTGATCTCCCCGTCATGCCGTCGCACGATCCGCCGGGTGGTCGGCAGCCCCAGCCCGGCCCCCCGGCGGGTCGAGTAATAGGCCTGGAAGATTCGTTCCCGCGCCTCCGGTTCGATGCCGGGGCCGGTGTCGATGACCTCCAGGACGGCCCGGCGGGCGTCGGCGGCCAGCCTCAGCAGCATCTCCCCGCCCTCGCCCATGGCCTGGGCGGCGTTGATCATCAGGTTCAGGATCGCCTGCTTGATCAGGGCGCCGTCGACCCGGCAGACGACGGGGCTGTCGGGCAGCGACGGACGCAGGACCACGCGACGGCTCTCCGCCTGGGGGCGGAAGAAATCCACCAGCTCCGCCACCACCTCGCGCAGGTCGACCTCGGCCGGGTGCAGCTCCGCGTTGCCGGCATACTGGAGGAACTCATCGAGGATGTCGTGCAGCCGCTGCACCTCGTCCTGGAGCCGGCCCAGCCGGTTCGAGTTCCTCCGGTGCAGGTCCTCGTCGCCGTCGGGGAATTCCTCCGCCAGAAGCTTGAGGTTCAGCTTGATGGTGGACAGCGGGTTCTTGATCTCGTGGGCCAGCCCCCCCGTCAACTGGGCCAGCTCGACCAGGTGCCCCTTGTTGCGGACCTGGGCACGCAGCCGCCGGGCGTGTCGAATCACCCGGCGGGCCCGGCCGAGCATCAGCACGGCGGCCGCCCCCGCCCCGAGGACGCCGCCGATCACGAGGTATACCCACTCCATCCGTCCCTGCCTCGAAAACAGCCGGCTGCCGGCGCCGCCCTCGCCCGGCAGAGCCCGGACCCGCCAATACCCCGGGGGGCTGCGGCTCGAACGGGGCGACCGGCTTCGGCGCTCTTCCTGCCCTGCGAGATCCCGCGAGCAGTTCCGAGGATACAACAACTTGGGCGGGGCTCCAAGCGCGATGTGCAACCCGAGGGGCTCCGTGTGCGACATCTTTTCCTGGCAGGAAAAGATGTCGCACACAGAGCGGGAGAAAG
>CAZNSB010000115.1:0-12083 GCA_964575155.1 uncultured Planctomycetaceae bacterium
TGTTCTCCAGGTCGGCGACCATCATGCGGATGTCCTTGGACTGATCCAGCGTGATGTCGAACTGCACGCCCGCGGGGACGCGCCTGGCGGCCTCGTGGAGGATGGCCTTGACCTGCCCGGTGATCGCCAGGATGTTCTCGCCGACGCGCTTCTGGACGGTGAGGGTGATGCTGTCGGCCCCGTCCAGGCGGGCGTAGCTCTGGCGGTCCTTGAAGGTGTCGTGGACGGTGGCGATGTCGGTCAGGTAGATGGTCTTGCCGTTGCGGACGACCAGCGGCAGGTGGGTGACCTCGTCGGGGTCGGCGAACTCCGCGGGGACGCGGACGTTGAACTTGGTGCCCGGCGTCTCCAGCCCGCCGGCGGAAATGTTGACGTTCTCCGAGGGGATCAACTGCACCAACTCGGGGATGGAAAGCCCGTAGGCGGCGACCCGGTCGGGGTCGATCTCCAGGCGGATCTCCCGCTCCAGCCCGCCGAGCACGTCCACGTTCAGCACGCCGGGAATCAGCTCCACGCGATCCTCCAGCTCGTCGGCGATGAGCTTCAGCCGCCACGGCGAGATGTTCCCCGAGATGCTCACCATCAGGATGGGGAACTCCGCCACGTTGACCTCGCGGATGACCGGCTCCTCGGCCGCGGAGGGCAGCTCCCCCTTGGCCAGCTCCACCTTGTCGCGGACGTATTGCAGGGCGTCCTCGATGCGGACTTTCGGAAGGAACTCGATGATGAGGGTCGAGAGCCCCTCGGCGCTGGTGGAGGAGATCTCCTTGACGCCCTTCAGGCCCGTCAGCTCGGTCTCGATCTTCATCGTCACCGAGGTCTCGATGTCGGCCGGCGAGACGCCCTCGTAGGCGGTGGTGATCAGCACGTAGGGGATCGGAACGTCGGGGGCGGCCTCCAGGGGCAGCGCGACGTAGCACGCCACACCCCCCACGACGATCAGAACCATCAGCACCAGCACCGTGACGCGGTTCTTGATGGCGGTGTCGGAGACGATCATCCGGCGCCCCTCGCTTTCGCCGACGCCGGCTGCGAGGCCGAACCCGAGCCCGCCTCGGCGGCGGGGACGGACTTCTCGACCCGCACCGGCTTGTCCGGGGCGACGTACCGGTGCCCGGCCACGATCAACTGCTCGCCCCGCACCAGGCCTTTCACCTGCACCTTCCAGTCCCGCATGAGGCGCATCTCGACCTGGACCTCCCGCTGCCGGGCCAGGCCGTCCTCGACCACGTAGACCACCTTGCGGTCCTCCATGGAGATCACCGCCTGGAGGGGGATCATGACGATGTCCTGGAGCACCTGCCGGGTCAGCTCGACGCGGGCGATGGGCCCGCTGCGCAGCTTCCGCACGAGCGCGCCGCCGGGGTTCTGGCCCCCGGCCGGGGGTGCGGGCGGGTTGGGTACGGTGATTTCCACCTCGACCGTCCGGGTGGCGGGGTCGGCCTGCTGGCGGATGAGCGTGATCGTGCCGGTCAGCTTGGGGGGGAAGGGCCGATCCAGGGAGATCGTCGCCGGCTGGCCCACGCGGAGGTAGGGCACGTCGTGCTCGGGCACCTGCACCACGACCTTGAGCGGGTCGATCTCCACGACCTCGGCGACGGGGTCGCCGGCGTTGACGTACTGCCCCAGCTCCACCGGGCGGCGATCGAGAATGCCGTCGATCGGCGAGGCGATCCGCATCCGATCCAGCCGGGCACGCGCCGCCGCCAGGTCCGCCCGGACCCTGTCGCGGTTCATCCGGGCCTCTTCCAGGTCGCGCTCCGTGGCCACGTTCTGCTTCAGCGAGTCCTCAATGCGGGCGTAGTGCTTCTCGTAGTACGTCGCCAGCGCCTGGGCCCGGTCGCGATCCGGCCGGATCAGCTCGTCGTTGAGCTGAACCATCACGGTCCCGTCGCGGACCGGGCGACCTTCCTCCACGAAGATGCGCCGGACCCGCCCGGCGACCTCGGCCGATACCTTCACGACCCGGTTGGGCGCCAGCACGCCGTGCAACGTGAACGTGTCGGCCACGGTGGCCTCGGGCTGGATGGTCGTGACGGTGACGTTGACGGGGGGAGGCTCTTCGGCCGGCTTGTCTCGGTCCTTAGCCGGCAGCACGGCAGCCACCAGCAGCACCCCGATCACCGCGGCCAGGATGATCGACAGCGGGACCAGCTTGGCCAGCAGCTTCTGCCGGAAGGTTCGGTCCTTGTCGACTGCGGTCTCACTCATCGGTTTCACCTCGCGGACTTCCCTCGCCGCCCGGCTGGCCGCCGGCGGACATGGAGGTCAGCACGGAACGCTTCATCGCGGCCAGGAAACCGCCGTCCATCTTGATCCCCGTGTCCAGGATGGATTGAATCTCGATGCCGTCCAGCATGGCCATCACCAGGGCCGCGGCCACCTTCGTGTCCAAGTCCGGGTTGAACTCGCCGGAGGCGACCCCCTCCTTGAGGATCGAGGCGATCTGCCCCCGCCAGTGCGCGTACATCTGCCGGAAGGTCCCCGCCAGCTTGACCTCCTGCTCCTCGCGGGCGGCCGTGGTCCAGAACTCCAGGACCAGCCGGCCGAAACGCTTGAAGTAGCCCAGCCGCTGGCCCCAGTAGTCCAGCAGGCCGGCGAGCTTTTCGGCGGCCGGCAGCTTCAGGTCCTTGAGCGTCGGGGAGATGTCGGCCTCGGCCCCGCCGACGACGTGGGCGAAGACCTCGTAGAACAGCTCTCGCTTGTTCCGGAAATAGTTGTATACACTCCCCTTAGCGATGCCGGCGGCCTCGGCGACGGCATCGACGGTGGTGCCGGTGTAGCCGTGGGCGTCGAAGACCTCCTCCGCGGCGGCGAGGATCTCTTCGCGGCGCTTCAGTTGGCGGCTGGGCTCGACCATGTCCGTTTCCTCTGTGTGGGCCGGATGGACCGTTTTCTCCACCGCCCGATTACTGACTGACCGGTCAGTCACTTCAATCCTACACGCCCTATCCGCCCCGGACAACAGGAATCCAAGAAAAATGTTCAGGTGAATGCCCGAGCAGGCGCGTCGCCGGCCGGGGCAGCTCGCGACGGAGCGCCGGGTGGCAAGGCTTGCTCGCAAGCCGTGTTCCAAAAAGGAGTTACTCTGGTTGCAGGCAACGAGTGCCGCCGGAAGTGCCGGTTGTGGAAGGGCTTCCAAGCACGTACGGTCGCCGGCCCCGCCCCCGGAGGCCGACGGGTACGGGCGTCCGTGGACCGCGTCAGCGCCTCCGGCGGCGGAAGACGCGGAGGGGGGTGGTGGCCAAGCGGCGGATCGCCGCCAGCCGCCCCCGCAGCGTCCGCCCGCCGCGGCGCTTCAGGAGCGTCTGGAAGTGCTGCGCGATGTCATCGATGCGATCGCCCGCCAGCGACGGCATGTCGAGGACGCTGCGTCCGGCGAAGAAGTTTTCCTCGCCGCGGCCGCTGATCCAACCGTTTTCGGCGCAGATCTCGGCGGCCCGCGTGCCGGGGAGGGGGTAGTAGACGCGGGGACGGACCTCGTCGAGGGAAAGGCGGCAGAGCAGGTCGAGGGTCTCGTCGACGGAGACCTCGGACTCATACGGCGCGCCGAGGAAGACGCTGGCGCGGATGCGGAGCCCGGCCCGGCGGAGGGCGGCGACGGCGTCGAGGATCTGGCGCTGATCGGTGCGCATGGCGAGGATCTCGGCGCGGATGAAGTTGCTCCCGGAGCCGATCTCGACGTCCACCTCGTCGCAGCGGCATTGTACGAGCAGCTCGGCGGTGCGTTCGTTGACGGCGTTGAGGCGGAGGTGGCATCGCAGGGGCAGCGGGCAGGCGGGGGCGTACCGGGCGGCGAACGCCCCCAGCCACTCGGCGTCGGCGGCGAAGCCGTGGTCGCAGAAGACGACCCGGCGGGCGGCGGCGTAGCGGGCGGTGACGCGGGCAATCTCCTCGACCACGTTGCCGACGCTGCGCCGTCGGAGGAACCCGTCGCGCCGGCGATACAGCTCCATGTACCAGTCGTTCAGGCAATACCCGCACCACTGGGGGCAGCCCTGGGTGGCGTAGAAGTGCGCCTCGCCCGTGCTGGCGACGGCCTGCTGGTAGCAGAAGATCTCGCGGTCGGGGAAGGGCAGGGCATCGAGGTCCTCGACCAGCGGGGCGGGCTCATTGCGGATCAGCCCCTCCTCGGTGTTCAGCCAGACGCCGGCGGTGTCCTCGCCGCCGCCGACGCCGTCCCGGATGGATCGAAACAGCGCCAGCAGCGGCCGGGGGTACTCCCCCCGGACGATGGCCGCGACAGTGGGGATGCTGATGGCCTGGTCGGGCTGGCAGGTGGCGAGGGGTCCGACGGCCACCACCGGCAGGAAGAGCTTCTCCGAGACGTCCACGATGGTATGGCGGGCGGCGGTGACGCGCCCCGGGGGGATGTCGATGAGCACGTGGGTGGGGCGGTGGCGGTTGACGGCGTCCCGAAGGGCGGGCTCGTCGTAGCCGCCCAACGCGGTCAGGGCGAGCTGGAACCCGTCGCCGGCCAGCAGGGCGGCGGCGACGCCGAGCTCGTGCCGGAATTGCGGGCGGCTCGCCGACGGGGGCACGAGTTGGATGATCAGGATCCGCATGGTCCCACGGACTTCAGGCCTGTCCGCCATTCGTTGCGGGTGCCCGCGGCAGGCGGGCGGGGGGCGGCACCCGCCCGGCGGGGCTATGCACACAGGTTGGCCACCAGCAGTTGCATGGTGGTCCGGGGCTCGGCGCCGGTCTTGATGGCCAGGTCGGCGGCGAGCAGCTTCCGAAAGCCTTCCAGGCTCTTCCGTCCGGCGCCGGGGCGAGGCGATCGGCGGGCGCGGGGGGTTCGCCCCTTTCTCAGTTGCCAGGCGATCAGTCCCAGCACGCGGTACGCCTCGCCGGGCTGTGTCATCAGGTCGTCCAGTGCGGCCAGGGCCGCGGCCGGGTCGCCGGCGGCCAGGGCGTTCGTCAGGGCAAAGGCGACGGGCCCGGCGGCGGCGGCGACCACGGCGGCGAGGTCCTCGCCGGTGATCGTCCGGCGGGAGCCGACGTACAGGGCGAGCTTCTCGATCTCGCCGTCCAGCCGGGCCAGATCGTTGCCCACCCACGCCGCCAACAGGGCGGCGTCGTCGCCCGAGATGCGCTTGCCGCGGGCCTCGGCGACGCGAACGATCCAGCGCGGGAGGGACGCCGGGCTCGGGGGCGAGCAGTCGATCACCTCGCCGACCCGGGCGGCCAGGGCCGCCAGCTTCCACCTGGGCTGCCACGTGTTGACGATCAGGATGAGCGAGCCGGCGGGGGCGGGTCCGGCCAGGTACTTCTCGAGCGCCGCCCGGTGGCGGGTGACGAACTTGTCGGCGTCGGTGATGATGACGATGCGGCGGGGGGCGAGGAAGGGCGCCGTCCTCAGCTCATCGAGCACCTCGGAGAGTTCGGCCGAGGCGTCGAGATGGACGACCGCCAACTCCGTCTGCCCGTCGGGCAGGAGGGCTTGGACGATCTCCCGCCGGTGCTGCCGGCGCAGATAATCGTCCGGTCCGTGCAGGACGTAGACGCACTTTCCAGGCCTCTCGGGCATACCGCCTTCCGGCACGCTTGCTCCGAAGGCCTATTGTCCGGGAACGTCGCGGCTCTGTAAAGGCGGACTTTGCGCCCGCCGACGCCACGGCGTCCGTTCAGGAAGCTCCTGGGGCCTACCCTTTCACTGGGATAAGCAGGCCGGCAGCCGCCTTGCACGCCCGGTTATACCGGACGGGGTCCAGGCTGTAGTACACCAGCTTGCCCTCTCGACGGCCGCGCACCAGTCCGTGGATCCGCAGCAGGCCCAGGTGGTGCGAAATGGTCGGCTGGGGGGCACGGAGCTTCCGGCAGAGCTGCGTGACGTGCTGCTCGCCCTCGGCCTGCAAGGTCACAAGCAACCTCAGGCGAGTCTGGTCGGAAAGTACGCCAAACAATTGAGATAGGGTGCGAACATGCCGATTCATCACTGATCTTTCTCCGCTCGCTTTGGGCGACTGGCCTTTGGCCAGCCGGGGATGACCCGGCCGCCAAAGGGCTCGCCCGGACACAAAAGACACAAAAAAAGTCGCTCCCGCGCCCGATGCGCTGCCGCAGGGCCGCGGGCACCGATGCCTGGTCTCTCGCATGGTCTGGCCGATTCGGATTCAGTCCTGGCCGGCGGTCTTTTCCCGGGTGGGGCGGGCCAAGGGTTCCGACCGGCCGGCCTCGACTGTCGGCGGGGCCCGGCGCCGACCGATGCAGACGGGCTACATCTGTCTGCGGCGATACATCACCCAGAACACGATCAGCACGACCACCGCCACCAACAGAGGAAGTTGCCACCAGGTGAAGAACTCGCTTATGCGCCACGCCAGGATCGTCGCGTCTGCCATGCCTGTCTCCTTGGAACCACTGGGGCCAACTGGGCCATATAGCCTGCCGTCAAAGAGCCTGTCAAGCAAAAACCCGACGGGTCTCCGCAACCGCGACCCTGGCGGCGACTGGACTCGAACCAGTGACCCAGGGCTTATGAATCCCTTGCTCTGCCGACTGAGCTACGCCGCCTTGACCCCCGCCATGTTGACCAAAGCCCCGCAAGTTTTCAAGGGCTTTTCACCCCCCGCACCGGCCGGGGAGGGCGGCAGGACCCCCCCGGCAGAAGAAGACGGCAGGCCCCGCGAGGTCGGGGCCTGCCGTCCCGAATGTGTCTGCAACCCTGATTCCGGGAAAGGGGCTCTACCCCTCTTTCTTCGGCTTGGGGGCCCGCTTCCGCGTGATGGCCTCGCGCTGCTGGTCGGTAAGGACGTCCTTCCTGATCTCTTTCGTGAGCTTCCTCATGGCCGCCGATTTGGCCTTGCGGTCGGCGGCGTCCACCCCGGTCATGTGCTTGACGTACGCGGTCTTGATCTGCGCGAGTTGGTCCTCGGTCAGCTCGGCCTTCTTGTACATCCGCTTGATCATGGCCATCGCCAGCTCCAGCCGCTGCTCCTCGGTGAGGATCTCCTTTTCCACCTGGGCGGAGAGCTTCCTGAGCATGGCGAATCGGGCCTTCTTGTCGTCGAGGTCCACGCCGGCGGACAGCTTCTCGTAGGCGGCGGCGATCTGCCCTTCCTGCTCCTCGGTGAACTTCATCGAGCGGAAGCGGCCCTTGACGGTCCTGACGGCGTTGTACCGCTTCCACTTGCCCTTCTGCTCGTCGGTGAGCAGGGCCATGATGTCGGAGAGGGTCTTCTTCTGGATCTCCCTCTGCCCGGCGTGCAGGGCCGCCATCTCCGCGCTGGCCTTCTTCATGGCCTCCTTGTCCTTGGCTTCCCTGGCCTTCTTCATGTTCTCCGAGGCGGCCTTCATCTTCTCGGCGTTGGCCTCTCGCCATTCCTTGATCGCCTTGGCGCCGGCGGCGTTGATGTCGGCGATCTGCTTCTTCTGCTCATCGGTGAACTCGCAGACCTTCGCCATGATGGCGTGGGCGCCGCGGAGGCCCGGCTTCTTCCGGGGGGGTCTCTTCTTCCTCGCCTTCTTGGGCTTGTCCTGGGCCTCCTCGGCCCAGAGAGTTCCTGCGGCCAGACCCGCTCCGGCCGCCAGCGCCAGAATCATTGCCAGACGCTTCATCCCAGTATCTCCTCGGGGGCTGGACCTCTGCTTCGGCGCCGCCCCGTGCGCCGAGCAGCTTGTGGCGGGCGCGACGACCCGGTCGCCAATCCCCGCTACGTGCTGACGCTTCTTAAACGCGCCGCCGGCGGGATTGTAGCGGCCGGGGGGAAAAAACTCCGCGTTTTCCGTCGGTTTGGGGCGTCTTCCCGAGGGCGTGGGCGAAAGAGACCGCCGGCGCCGACCCGGGGGTCGGCGCCGGCGGCCCGGCGGAACCTGACTGATGCGAGCGGCTTTCGTTCCGGAGTGTCTCTGTCTCGTTCACGGGCCCGGCCCTACTTCTCCGTCTTCTTTGGCCGGGGCTTCGGCTTGATGGCCTCACGCTGCTCCTCGGTGAGGATCTGCGTGGTGATCTCCTCGTGCAGCTTCTTCACGGCGTCCGCCTTTGCCTTGCGGTCGTCGCCCTTCACGCCGGTCATGTGCTTGGCGTAGGCGGTCTTGATCTGGGTGACTTGGTCGTCCGTGAGCTTGGCCCGGCGGTACCGCCCGGTGACGCCCGCGACGGCCAGCGTGAGCTTCTGCTCGTCCGTGAGGATCTCCTTGCTGATCTGGGCGCGGAGGTCCGCCTGGAGCTTGTAGTACAGCTTGCGGTCGGTCAGGTCCTTGCCCTCGGCCAGCTTGATGTAGGCGGCCTTGATCTGCTCCTTCTGCTCGTCGGTGAACGCGACCCCCCGGTACCGGCCGAGGATCCACCGCATCGCCAGCGCCGCCCGCTGATCCGGGGTGAGGATCTCGTTGCGGATCTTCGCGTCGAGGCCGCGGCGGAACTTGTCGGCGGCCTTGCGGTCGGCCAGGTTGACGTCCTTGGCCAGCTCGATGTAAGCGGCCTTGATCTGGGCCTTCTGTTCGTCGGTGACCTTGGCGCTGGTGTACTGCCTCACGATCGACCCGAGGGCCAACGTCGCCCGCTGATCCGGGGTGAGGATCTCGTTGCGGATCTTGGTGTCCAGCTCGTACCGCGCCTTGCTGGCGGCCTTGCGGTCGCTCCTGTCGACGCCCTCGTACGCCTTGGCGCGAGCGGCCTTGACCTGGGCGACCTGCTCGTCGGTGAACTCGAACTTCGGGTACCGGCGCTTGAGGTCCCGCTTGATGACGTGCTTTGCCCACGTGTCTTTCTGCTCGTCGGTGAGCACGTCCATCACCTGGGCCTCGAACTTCTTGCTGATCTGGGCCTGCTCGGCGCGGATGGCGCCCTGGGCCTCGTAGGCCTTCTTCATGGCCTCCTTGTCCTTGGCCTCGCGGGCCTTCTTCATGTCCTCGTTGGCGGCCTTGATCTTTTCGGCGTTGGCCTTGTTGAACTCCTGGAAGGCCTTGCCGCGATCGGCGTTGATCTGGTGGATCTGCTTCTGCTGCTCTTCGGAGAGGGCGCAGACCTTGGCGATCTCCGCCTGCATCCCGCGGAGGACGGGCTTCCTCACCTTGGGCGCGGGTCTCTTTTTCCTCGGCTTCTTGGGCGCCTCCTGGCCTTCCCCGGCCAGGACGCCGCCGGCAGCCAATGCCAGCACGGACGCCACAGTCACAGCCAGAACCAGACGTTTCATCGGAGTCTCTCCCAAAGGGGCCCAGACCCTGCTTCGGCGCTGCCCCATGCGCCGGGGGATTGGCGGTCGGCCGGCCACCTTGAACCCGCCGCCGCGTTGTGATGTTTCTTAAACCTCCGGAGGCGCCGGTCTGTTCCGGGGGAGGAGTTCTTTTTTCGGCGGCGACGGGCGGTCGAGGCGTCGGGAGGGCCAGGGCCAGGCCTGCGCCCGGGCCCTGGGGCGAGGGGGGCGTTCGGCGGCTCAGTCGGCGTCTTTCTTCTCGGGGGGCCGGTCCTTCTTGGCAGGCCGGTCGCCCTTGGCCTGGCCGTCGGCCTTCTCGCCGGAGCCCTTGGCGCCGGCGGCCTTGTCGGAAGGCTTTTCCTTTTCGGCGGCCTGGCGGTAGGCGTCGCTGCGATAGTCGGTCTGGTAGAACCCGCTGCCCTTGAAGATGACCCCCGACCCCGAACCGATCAGGCGACGCAGCCTCGCCCGACCGCACGCCGGGCACTTCCTCAACGCACCGGCGGTCATCGACTGGAACTTCTCGAAACGGTGCCCGCAGGCCCCGCACTCGTACTCATACGTGGGCATGATCACTCGTCCTCCGAGGGGAATTCGTCGCTCTGGCCCTCCGCAGGGGTCTGGCCGGCCTCTTCGCCGCCCGGCGGGGCCGACACCACCACCCGCACCGGACGCAGCACGCGCCCTTTCAGCTCGTACCCCCGTTGCAGCTCCCGCAGCACGGTCGGGGCCCGGTGCGCCTCCGAGGGCTGCTGCATCATGGCCTCGTGACGCTGCGGGTCGAAGGGCTCCCCCGCCGCCTCGATCCGGCGAAGGCCGTGACTCGCCAGCACCTCCAGGGCCTTCTCGTACACCAGGTGCATCCCCGCCAGGAGGGGGTCGTCGGCGTCGTGGTTGGCCTCGGCCGCTGCCATCGCCCGCTCCATGTCGTCCAGCACCGCCAGCAGTTGCCGGATCAGCTCGGCGTTGGCGAAGTCCCGGGCCTCGGCGACCTCACGCTGCTGGCGCTTCTGGTAGTTGAGGTAGTCGGCCGAGACACGTTGCAGCCGGGCAAGCAGGTCGTCCCGCTCGGCCAGGAGGTCTTTGGCCTCGGGCGTTTGGGCCTCCGGGCGGCCGGTCCGATCGGCGTCGTCGGCGGGCCCGGGTCTCTTCTTCTTTGAGCCTTCTTTGCTCATGTGCGTGGACTTCCCTCGGCGCGGGGCGGCGTGCCCCGGCCGGTCAACCAAAATATTTCTTCACCTTCTCGTAGAACTCTTTCTTGTGGGGCAGCGTCTTGACGTCCTCGGTCCGGTTCAGTTCGCGGAGGAGCTCCTGGTGCTTCTTGGAGAGCTTCCTGGGCACCTCGATGAGGAACTGGACGATCTGGTCGCCGTTGCGCCCGGAGCGCACGTCGGGCAGCCCGCGGCGCTTGATGCGGACGGTGTCGCCGTGCTGGGTAGCGGGGGGGACGGCGACTTCCTCGGTTCCGGCCAGGGTGGGGACCTCGACGTTGGCGCCGAGGGCGGCCTGGGCGAAGGAGACGGGCACTCGGCAGATGAGGTGGTTGGCGTCGCGGACCAGGAACGGGTGGGGCTTGATCCGCACGTAGCATCTCAGGTCGCCGCGGAGCCCGCCTCGCTCGCCGGGCTCGCCCTCGCCGCGCATGCGGACGATCTGGCCTTCGTGCACGCCCGCGGGGACGTGCACGGTCAGGACGCGTTTTTTCTTTCCCTGCCCGGACCCCCGGCAGCGGGGGCAGGGGTCGGTGATGATCTTTCCGGCCCCGCGGCATTTCGGGCAGGTCCGCCGCATGCGGAAGAAGACCCCGCCGGAGGTCTCCACCTGCCCGTACCCGCCGCAGGTGCTGCAACGGACGGGGGAGGTCCCCGGCTTGGCGCCGCTGCCGTGGCAGTCGTCGCAGTAGTCCATCCGCTCGAACTCCAGCGTCCGGTCCACCCCGGCGGCGACCTCCTCGAGGGTCAGCTCGACCTCGGTCTCCAGGTCGTATCCCCGCTGGGTCGTCCGCCCCCGGCGGGCCCCGAAGCCGAAGATGTCCTCGAACATGCTGAGGATGTCGCGGGGGTCTATCGAGGAGAAGTCGTGCAGCCCCGCGCCGCGCAGCCCCTCGTGCCCGTACCGGTCGTAGAGCTGGCGCTTCTGGGGGTCGGAGAGCACCTCGTAGGCCTCGGCCAGCTCCTTGAACCGCTGCTCGGCGTCGGCCTTGTCGCCCTTGTAGTTGTCGGGGTGGTACTTCAGTGCCAGCCGGCGGTACGCGCGCTTGACCTGGTCCGCCCCGGCGGTCGGCGGCACGTTGAGGACTTCGTAATAGTCGCGCTTCTGGGCCATCGGCATTTCCCATGAGCGCTCAGGACAAAAGAAAACAGCCACAGAGCCGCAGAGGGCACAGAGGTTTTCTGCTTCTGAAACAGAGTCGTTCCTCGGTGACCTCTGTGCCTGCCTGCCGCCTGCCCGCCGGTAGGCAGGGCAGGCAGGTCTCTGTGGCGTATCTTCAATTGCCCGTCTGCGTTCCGCTCAGCGGACGGCGCCGGGGACGGCCTCGGCCTCCTCTTCCTTCTTCTCGTCGTACTCGGTGACCATGACGTTGGTGGTCAGCAGCAGCCCGGCCACGGAGGCGGCGTTCTGGAGGGCGGTGCGGGAGACCTTGGCGGGGTCGATGATGCCGGCGGCGAACATGTCGACGTACTCGCCGGTGGAGGCGTCGTAGCCGACGTTCTTGGCGCGCTCGAGGATCTCCCCGACGACCACCGGCCCGTCGCCGCCGGCGTTGGCGACGATCTGGTTAGCGGGCCAGCGCAGCGCCCGGGCGGCGATGTCCACGCCGATCTTCTCGTCGCCGGTGGCCTTGGCGCGCACCTTCCTGACCGCCTCGATGGCTTGGAGGAAGACCACCCCCCCGCCGGCGACCACCCCCTCCTCACTGGCCGCTCGCGTCGCGTGCATGGC
>CAZNSB010000116.1:0-12067 GCA_964575155.1 uncultured Planctomycetaceae bacterium
GAAGCTGCGCTGGGGGTTGTCGCGGAGGTTCCGCAGGCGGCGCTCCTCCAGGATGCCGGTCTCGCGGACGTTGGGGAACCGGTTGTGCCGGTCGGCGCCGCAGATGTGGACGCGGCACTCGCTGGAGGCGTTCCCCCCCAGCACCGCCCGGTCGTGCATCAGCACCACGTCCGCCCCCCGCCGCGCCGCCGAAAGCGCCGCCGCCAGCCCCGCCATCCCCCCCCCGACCACGCAGACGTCCGTCTCGTGTTGCATGTGCCTGGTCATGGCCCGGCCTCCTGCACGGTGCGGCGGGGAGATTATACCGCGGGGAAGGTGAAATGAACCGCATAGAGTCTGCGCTCGCACCCGGCCGCGGGGTCGGCTCCGAGTGAGGGATACATCCTCTTCAGCGCCGCCAGCAGCTCGGCCACGGAGCCGAAGCCGTCGGCGGCCGCGTCCGCATCGCTCAGCTCCGACAGCGCCACCTCGCGGACGTCGTCGATGCGGACCTTCCCCAGCCCCGGGACCGTGTGGACCTCCCCCGCCCGGACCATCGGGTTCCGCCAGAACCGCAACGTCGTCCGCTTCCCGCCCCCGCGGATCGCGTCGAAGAAGACCTTCTTCATCAGCAGCATGATCCATCTGTGTGACAGACGGCCCGCTCCACGTCAATCTCAAAGTGCAGCTTCGGCGCCGCCGGGGGGACTGACCCCCGCGAGCGCAGTCGCGGGGCCTGGGTGACATTTCCCGAGTCATTCTGTTATCCTCTCCCAGCGAGGAAAGGAAGATGTGCCAACGGGCCGCAGACTTCTCGCCCTATTCGGATCACGACCCGACCTGTCCCGTCGTCGCCGTCACCCCGCCGGACGAGGCGTACATGCACACCTATTACGACGTGTGCCCCTGGAGCCCGTCGGGCAGATACCTCGCGTGCCTGCACCTGCCGTTCGAGGACCGCCAGCCCGCCCCGGAAGACCCGGCCGAGGTCTGCGTCGTCGACCTGGCCGCCCGGACCATCCGGGCGGTGCATCAGACCACCGGGTGGGGCTTCCAGGCGGCGGCCCACCAGCAGTGGGGGCGGACCGACCGGTACCTGTACTTCAACGACAAGTGCGACGACCGGCCCGTGGGGGTGAAGCTGGACCTGGAGACCGGCCGGGCGACCGCGATGGACGGCCCGATCTGGCAGGTGCATCCGGACGAGAGCTTCGCGATCTGCACGTGCCTGAACCGCGGTCGGCTGACGCAGCGCGGCTACGGGGTGACGGTCCGGGCGGAGCACGAGCTGGCCAACACCGCCCGGGCCGCTGACGACGACGGCCTGTACCGCGTGGACCTGCAAACCGGGCGGCAGTCGCTGCTGGTCAGCCTCGCAGACGTGTGGGAGATCCTTCCCGGCCGTGAGGACCTCCAAGATGCGATCCTGTACGCCTTCCACTGCAAGTTCAACCCCGCCGGCGACCGCATCCTGCTGGTCGTCCGCGCCCGCTTTGCCGGCGGGAAGTTCGTCGCCTCGCTGGTGGCCTGCCGGGCCGACGGCTCGGACCTCCGCACCATCGTCCCCCACCGCCTCTGGCGGCGCGGCGGGCATCACCCCATCTGGCACCCCAACGGCCGGCAGGGGCTGATGAACCTCACCCCCGGCGATGAGGGCATGAAGTTCTGCCTCGTCGACGCCGACACCGGCCGGGTCGAGGTCCTCCTCGACGACCCGCCGGGAACGGGCCATCCGTCCATCTCCGACGACGGGCGATACCTGCTGACCGACGTGACGAGGGAATCCGGCGGCGTCCGCTCGGCGACCATCCGCCTGGTGGACCTGGCCGAGGGAAGCTGCCGCGACCTGTGTATGGCCACCAGCCCCGTCCCGGACGACGCGCCCCTCCGCCGCGACGCCCACCCCGTCTGGGACCGGACCTGCCGGCGCATCCTCTTCCTCGCCGCGCCAAAGGGCAAACGCCAGCTCTTCATCGCCGAGCCCCCTCTGCCGTAGCTTTCCAGCCGCTCCGGGACGCGCAGCCAGGAAGCCGGCTCTCCCGCCGCGAGCCGAACACGGAACCGGACTCGATCGGCACCGTCTTCGTCTGCATCGGCGTCCAGCCGAGGTAGCGCATTCTCCGGACCGGGGAGAACATCCTTCCCGCCTGCCGCGAGGACGCCCTTGGCGGCGGCCTACTTGAACGTCAGCTCGGCGTAGCGGAAGGTCCGGTAGTTGGCCTTGGTGTAGCCGGAGGTCGACATGCACGTGGTCGGGGCCTTGGGGTCGGGGTCGTCCTTGTCGTTGACGAGGACCTCCACGCGCAGCGTAACGCCGGGGCCGATCTTGAAACCCTCGGCGATCGAGGAAATGGCGATGGCGAGCTCGACGGCGTAGCCGCCCTCGCGCCGGAGGCAGGCGGCCTTGACCCGAGCGGCCGGCTTGGCGCCGGCGGGGCCGATCTCCGGGGCGGCCTTCTCGCCCTTGGCGGGAAGCGGCACCGCCACCTGCCGGCACGCGCCGGCGTAAGGCCGGCCGCGAGCGCCGGGCCCGCGCGGGTCCCAGAACACCTCCACCCCGTCCCGCTGCCAGCTCGCCCCGCCTTCAGCCAGCAGGGCGTCGTCGGCCACGTCGACGGCAACGTACAGGTTCCTCTCGTCGTACCCGATGCGCGTGCCCGCCGAGCAGTCGCCGGGCCCGGTCCATGCCCGCGGGTTGTCGCCGACCTGCCAGCGGCCGCCCATCGGGCGGGGCTTCACGGCGGACCAGTCGTCCAGCTTGCCGTCGATGGTGATGTGGCCGACCCGTCCGGCCGTCATGTCCGGGCGGGCGAACGGGCCCGCCAGGTGCTTCCCGCGCACCGTCTTGCCCTGGTGAGCGAACTCATGCGCCAGCTCCATCGCCGGCGGGGGCGTCAAAGGGCTGCCCGGGCGGAGAAGCCTGTACTTCCGCCGCACCGATTGCCCCGGGGAAAGCTTCACCGTCTCGCGCTCGGGCACCTTGCCGGCGAACCACCCGGCCGAGTCCACCCAGGCGAGGGTGTAGGTCGCTTCCACGTCCGAGGCGTTCGGCAACTCCACCACCACCTCCCCGCCGGCGCGGGTGATCTCGCTGAACTCGGCGCCCCACGTCAGCGCCCGCTTCCGCGCCGCCAGGGCCCGGCCGCTGCGCAGGTCGTGCCGCAGCACGTGGCCGAGGGGGAGGATGGCGATGTGCGGGCTTCCGTCGCTGACGGTGACGTGCGCGAACTGGTGGCAAGCGCCCCGCTTCCAGTCGCCGCCGCCGCCGAAGCCCCCCGTCGGGCCGATCATCAGCACCGGAATGCCGTGCTCGACGCCGAAGCTCAGCGAGTGCTCGTGCCCGCAGAAGATCGTCGTCTTGCCGGCGTGGAGCATCTTCCGCAGCCGCATCCAGTCGCCCTTGTCCGTGAAGATCGGATGGTGCTCGAAAATGAAAACGTGCTCGGCGCCCTTGGCCCCGGCCAGGTCCTTCGCCAGCCACGCCCACTGCTCCTCCGCGATGCCGGGGATCTCCCGCACCATGGCCGTGCTGTCGAAGACCACGAAGTGGCAGCGGCGGTAGTTGAACGAGTGCCACAGCTTCAGCTTCATGCCCCCCCGGCGGACGTAGGCCGACCGGTAGTGCGCGTTCGGCACGTCGTGGTTGCCCGGGCAGTAGAAGAACGGCGCGTCGAGCTTGCGGACCATCGCGTCCAGCTCGCGCCACTCCGCCAAGGCCCCGGCCTTGGTCTTCTCGAACCCCTCCACCAGGTCGCCGATGCACATCACGAAGTCGGGCTTGAGCAGGTTGATCTGGGCGACGGCCTGCGCCCAGACGCCGGGGACGTGCTCGCCCGTGCGGTCGCCCATGACCACGAACCGGAACGCGTCGGTCGAGTTGACGGCAGCGCCCTTCCAGCCGGCGAGCCCGCTCAGCTCCGCCGGCGTGCTGAACGTCCCGGTCTCCGCCCCGGCCGAAACCGCCGCCAGCGACAACGCCACGCAAACCACGCTTCCACGGATGGTGCGCATTGGTCTGTCTCCTCGTTGTTCGTGCTGCAAGCTGCCCCGTGCATTGTACCTGCCGCTTCCGGACCGTCGCCACCGTCAGCCGGGGCCGGCACCGCCTCCCCCGCGCGGAAAACAGCGCTTGCAGAGAACTGCCTCTGGCCTATAATAATTCACCAGGTGCGGCCGCAGCCGTTTGGGCCCCACCCGTCGCTGCCGGGGCGTGGCGCAGCTTGGATAGCGTGCTTGACTGGGGGTCAAGAGGTCGTGGGTTCAAATCCCACCGCCCCGACGTGCGATAAGAGCCGTAACCAGAAATGGTTGCGGCTCTTCGCTCGCGCCGACGAGAAAGCGCGGTGACCCGCGCAAATCGGTTCGGTGACCCGATCTTGCCGGGGAATGGCGCAGGAAAGGCGCGGACTTCCTCAGGGAAAACGGGCGGCGGGGTCAAGAGGTCGGGGTGGATGTCTTGGTGCGGCTGAGCATTGAGCCGAGAGGGGTCAGAGGGGATAATAGCGGTTGCTGGGCGTTGCCGACGCGGCGGAAAGGCTGCCGGCGGCTAGGTCCAGTGGAACACCAGTCTCCGAGCTATGGTCGTGGCGGTGTGCTTCAGAGGCTATTCTGAGTCAACGCCCACGTCCTACGGGGAGCTACTATGTCAGTCGGGATGAAGCTTTCGTTCGTGCTGCTGCTGATAGCCGCATGTGCAGGTTGCGGCAGCGGACCCATGCCACAGTCCTCCCCGCCCAGTGAGCCGGTGCGCCTCCAGCCACGAATGATCAAGACTGTCACGGTAGTGGCGAACCAAGGGTGGCGGCAGAGCGGCGTGTTCCTTGGCAAACGGACCCGGGTCAGGGTCACGGCGAGTGGCCGTTGGCGAACAGGACTGCGGCGGCATCTGGGGCTACGAGGATTGCTGTCGGGTCCGAGCGATGACCAACGACGAAATCGAGAGCCTTGGCGAGGAAGGCGAGGAAATAGCTTGGCGCAAGGAGTGGGTCGGCGATTGGGATCCGGAGGCGTTCGACCTCGAAGCGGTCAAGAAGGAGTTCGATTAGCGCGGCCGGCGCATTCCGCTGGTCGTCCCCTCAGCATGTGCGCTTCCGCCTGACACAGCGCAAACTGCCTCGGAAAGCATCGCTTGAACAGGTTCACGCTCCAACGGCATGCTCCCCGTTCTCCCTTGCCGAGGGCGTGTCCGAACTCATGCAGGTAGGTCACGACGCTTAGTCTGCCTCTCAGGATTATCACGTCCTGGAGCCTGTCGTATGAGCTTCGTCCGCTGCACGCGCCATCGAGCAGGCCGAAGCCCAACCCGGTCTGCTTGCCGTAGACGCGGCGGAGGACCCGGTGGAGGCGTCGGAACTTGCGCTTCCTGTCCCTTTCCGAGCCGCTCCAGGGGCGGCTGCGTTTCAAGCGGAGAACCGCCTGGATCGTCGCCCGGCGGAAGCGCATGGATTCGTCGAGGACTTCGGCGACGGTGCGGGGGTAGCGGCGCTGGTGGTCGTCTCTGGGCATCTGGGGGTGTCCGCTCAGGTTGGCAGCAGGACTGCTTTTTCAAGGCAGAAGTCCGACGCGTCGCCAGGTGTCGCGTCGTCTCGGATCACCGCCGATCGGTCTGACCCGCCCCGGCGCGGGGGAGGCCCGGGCTATCCCGATCTCGCGAAAGGGCTTGTCAAAGCAGGCCCTTGCTGGTATAAATAGTCACAGGAAAACAGCTCTCGGTCCAACGGAGGTCGGTATGAGGCATGTGGAGCATCGTCGGCTCAGGGTTTGGCTCGCGGTGGCCGGTGGGCTGGCTGTGGCCGCCACAGCCTGGTCGGCGGATCCGTTCCCCCCGGCGGCGCTGCCCGGCATATCCGTCGGCGGCAACCTGCCCGGAGGCTACGAGCCCAGCGGCGCGGTCTGGCACAGCCGGCTGGACAGGCTTTTTGTAGTGAGTGACGGCGGAACGGTTTCCTCCATGAAGGCCAACGGGACCGGCGTGACCAACTGGTCTGTCGGCGGCGATCTGGAGGGCCTCGCCGTGGCTGACCCCAGCGGCGACCTCATCTATCTGGGCGTCGAGCATCCCGACGGCATTCAGCAGTTCGACATCGGCCCTGGCTCGGTTACCCGGACCTTCGACCTCACGCCCTGGATGACAGGCCCGACCAATTCAGGCCTGGAGGCCCTCACGTTCGTCCCCGATGCCAGCAACCCCGAAGGCGGCCTGTTCTATGCAGGTCTGCAATCCGATGGCAAGATCTACACGTTCGAGCTTCCCATCCAATCCAGCACCACCAGCACGACGGTCGTGTTCAAGGGAACGATCACGCCTGTTGCCGGCAGGACAGACATCTCCGGGCTGCACTACGACGTGGATAACGATGTGCTGTATGCGGTCTTTGACAGCGCCAACGCGCTGCGGGCCATGGAGGCCGACGGTACCCTCGTCAAGGAGTGGGTCCTTCCCGGCTCCGATCAGGAAGGGATCGCCCTGGATGTGGACGCCGACAACCTGTTCATTGCCGAAGACAGCGGTCGCGTCATGCTCCACTCGCCCTTTCCCGTCATTCCTGAACCGGGGACGCTCGCGATGCTCACCCTCGGCGGGCTGGCGTTGATCAGGTGGCGTCGTCAGATGTGACCCGATCAGTGACCCGTTTTCAGTCACAACCTGTCACAATCAGACACGAAGTGGACACTGCCGCCTCCCCCACAAATCCGACGTAAGCCATTTCCTATGCGACAACTACGTACGTTTCTCGGGACGTGCAGCAGACCCCTTGGTACGCCTGGGGGTCAAGAGGTCGTGGGTTCAAATCCCTCCGCCCCGACTTGACTGGACAGAAGGCCGTTCGGCGAGAACGTCGAACGGCTTTCTCTTTTCGAGACAAAGAGTTGCGTCGCTGAGAGTGCGGTTCAAAGCTACCTCGGTGAGGATTTCCCGTTTCTCGTTCATCTTTGAACCGAGCCAGACGTCGCCCGCCCGTTGGCTCCAGTCGAAGAGCCCCAGGGCGACTTCTGCATGATTATCGCACGCGCCGCCGCATTCTTCAAGCGACGCTTCGACCTCGCCCAGCTCCGTCTTGAGGTCGACATTCTTGCGCTGGAACGTCGTCTCATCCACGGCCCCGGACAGGTACGCGGTGAGGAGGCGTTCCTGCATGTTGCCCACCTCCGTACGGCGCTTGAGGAGGGTTTGTCGTTGTCGTCGGCGCTGGGCGTCGGTGTCGGCGAACGCCGCTTCCAGCGTCCGCCGGAACCACCCGGCCACCTCCGAATCCAGCTTCATCGAGCCCAGGTCCTCGTGGATCGCCTGCTCCAAGTCCACGGCCTTCCAGCGGACGGTCGGGTGGTCGGGGTGGTTGTTCGCGCATCGGTAGTAGAGGTGCTCCCGGACCCCGCCGCTCTTGAGTCGGCGGCGGATCAGCTCGCCGGTGATGAGGCTGCCACAGTAGGCACAGGTCAAGATGCCGCCCGCCAGCGGGTGGTTCCTGTTGTTCGTCCGGCGGTTCTTGCCCTTGAGCACGTCCTGGCACGCCTGGAACTGCGTCCGGGAGACCAACGGCTCGTGCTTGCCGGGGTACGTCTCTCCGCGGTAGGTGATCTCGCCGATGTAGAACGTATTGTTCAGGATGTAGGACAGGCCCGTCCGCCCGAACTTCGGCTGGCCGGTGCGGTAGATGTGCCCTTCCCGCCAAAGCTGTTCGGTCAGCATCTCGAACGTGATGTCGCCCCTGCCGTACAGCTCGAAGATGCGCTTCACGGCCGCGGCCTGCTCCGGGTGCGGCTGGATCGGCCTGTCCCGGTCGTCTGCGTTCATGTAGCCGAACGGCGCGCCGCAGGGCAGCCAGCCTTGGAGGACTTTCTCGTCCTGGCCCTTCCGGACCTCCCCGACCAAGTTGTCCGAATAGTACTGGCTGACGGCGGCCATGACGTTGAACGACAGCATCCCAGCGGCGCCGCGGCCGAACTCGTTCTCCACGAAGACGACCTTGACCCCGCAGGTGTCCTCAAGCTCCTGGAGGCGTACCGCGTCCTTCATGTTCCGAGCCGCGCGATCCAACTTGTGGCTCAGAATGAAGGCGATCTTCTCTTTCCGAGCGTTCCGCCGCACCCAGTTGAACATCTCGTTGAAGGCCAGCCTGGCGGCGCCGCGCTTGGCTGACTCGGCGACGGCGAATTCGCGGACGACCGTCCATCCCTCGCGCCGGGCCTTCTCCCGCGTGGCCCGCAACTGGGCGTCGAGGCTGTAGCCTTCCTTTTGTTCCCGTGACGACACCCTTGCCCAGATAATGACGTTCATGCCGATGGCCTCCTCATCGCTTTCAGGAACGCCTCTGCCACATTCTTCACGTTCACCAGAATCTCCACGGCTTCCTCGGGCGTGATCAGGCGCCCGTACCGTTTGGACCACACCCGGCGCGTGTCCTCGACCAGTTCGCCGGTGATCCACCCTTGCTCGGGCGGTACGAGCTGTCCAGCGGTTTCTCCAGGATTTTCGGCCCTGGAGATCATCGGCACCCCCCCATGTGGGGTCCGTGCTGCTTCCGTCGCAACGACAGCCGGTCCGCAGCACCGTCCTCACCGTCACACACCGTCGCGACGGTTGCCATTGTGCGGGGTCTGCGTCCGCGTGCGCGTGCGCACGCACGCGCGCCCGTGCGCGCGCGTGGGTTGGGAACATCGCGACGGTGCGCGACGGTAGACACGTAAACCCTTGCAGAATAAGGCGCGGCTACCGTCGCAGTCGCCCATATCATCGCGACGGTATCGCAGCGGTGCGCGACGGTAGGTGTCATGGCGCACCCCCTTTGAGCGCGATCCCGTCGTAGAACGGCACATCCCCGGCGCCACGACGCCGGGCCACACCGGGCACGGCGGCCGCCAGATCCCGGCCGAAGGTCTGTTTGTTGGTGATGATGGTACGGCCATCCCGCTCGCACCAGTCCTTCCAGGCGGCGTAGAGGTCATCCACCCAGACCCGATAGCACGATGCCACCTCGGAGCAGTCGCGGACGAAGGCCAGGACGGGCGAGGCAAGATCCTCCATCTCGCGGATCGCTTCGGACACGGCCGTTGGCTGCGCGAAGTGCCCGCGGGTGCGGAGTCGTTTCAGGCCCTCGATAGCCCAGAGGAGGATGCCGGGCAGTTCTCCGATCAGCCTGTCCGTCAGCGTCAGGTCCTCTTGGCCGTAGAAGCTGCGAGTGAGCCGCAGGACGACGAACCGGCCAGCAAGGGCGCCGGAGGCGTCGTTCAGCCGCGGCAATTCGTTCGTGAGGAACATGAAGCGGGTCGGCAACTTCATGGTGACGCTGCCCAGAAACTTGCGGTCCACGGTCAAGCTATCTTCGCCGGAGATGCACAAGAGGCGTTCGACGACGACGGGGACGTTCTCACCTCGGAAGCGGGCATCAGAGACAATGGCGAGGCTCTTGGCGATGAGAGGCTGCAGGCCGAAGGGGCCGGCCAGGCTGGAGGTGGTGGGCCCCACGACGTTGCCTGCGCCGACCAGCCGGGTCAGAATGCGTCCGATGGTGCCCTTGCCGCTTCGCCTCGGCCCTACCAGCAGCAGTATCTTCTGTTGGCACGTGTCGCCTACAAGGGCGTATCCGAACCATTCCTGGAGCAGTTCGATAGATTCAGCGTCGTGGCCCCAGAGCTCGTTCAGGAACGCGAGCCACCGCGCCGGCGGTTGGGCATTGGGGTTGTAGTCGAAGTCGATTGCGTTGACATTGAACAGGGCGGGCGTGGGCGCCAGCATCTTGCCGCTGGGCACATGCAGGTTCCCCGAGGGGCAGGAAAGCAGTTCCCGCGGGTCGGGATGGGTATTGGCACCGGACAACCACGATGGAGGCGTCACGCTTGCGGGTAGATGAACGTAAGCCCGGATCGATTCAATGGCCGACTTCACCGTGCTGGGGTTCGACTCGAAGTCAACGAGTTCCGATGTCCCGGTTCGCTTGTCGAAGATGTACCGCAGCGCTGCGTGCAGCCAAGGCTGGAGCTTCTGGCGCAGCGCCTCCTCCTCCATCTCCACGAAGCGGTTCCCCCTCCAGGTCAAAAGGCCCCCCGCATAGCTGTGCAGCGTCCATCCCTCCCGGTGGTCGTGAAATTCATCGACGAAGGCCTTAGCGGTGGGGAGAGTCTTTCTGGGCGACAGCACCAGCCTGCCAGTCTTGGGATCGCGCGTGCCCAGCGGGACGACTCCATCGTCCTGGCCATCGTCAACGCCACCGACCGGCGGTGATCCGCCGCAGGCGGACGTGCCGCGGCGCGGCCGGTATTGGCCGGTCACCTCCGCCAAAGCCTTGTCGATGGTCATCTGGCCGTAGGTCTTGGCCCCGTGCTTCTCGTCCCACTTCGGCCGTATGAGTCCCGAGGTGCGGAACATCCGATCAATCTGTGCGGCATCCTTCGTGTAGAAGGCCAGCGTAAAGACCACCGAGGAATCCGCTTCGCTCTGAGAGCCGAAATGTTCCTCCCAGTGGCCCGCCCACAGATCCGAGAACTTGGCCCCGCTCTTCCGGCCGCGACGGGCCAGCTTGAGGATTGCTTCGTCGCTGAGGACGGGGCCAGGTGCCGGGGCCGTCGGTGGCGCCGCCTGTGCTTGGATCGATGGCTTCGACTCCCCGAACACTTCGGCGTACAGTTCGTCGAGTTCGGCCTGCCGCGCCTCCACCTTGGCGCTGACGGTCTCCAGCCTGCGGCCCGTCAACGTGAAAAAGCGGGCGGAATCGTAAATCTCGACTTCCCCGTCGTGGTGGCGCTTGCGGCAACGGGTGCCGGGCTTGCGGCCTCTGATGAAGATTTTCACGCCGGCGCCAGAGGGCGAAACCTCCGCGTCCGAGTTCATGCGCTCGACGATCCGGGCCGCCCAGGGCTTGGGCTTCCCTGTGTCCGCCTCGATGCAGTTGTCCAGGTCTATCCCACAGAATCCGGCCTCTGGCGTGAACACAAAGCCGAAGCCGGCGAAGGAGTGTGACTGGCAAGCTGCAAAGGCCTGCTCGAACGACGCCCACGTATCAGGATCGGTCGAGCCGGCACCGCGGCCGGTGTTCGGGTCGATGGGGCACTTCGTCTGCCTGCCGTCGCGCTCGACATACTTCCAGCACACCCACTGGGGAAGCTGGCGAAGACAATCCGGTATGGCGTCGATGGGGATCATGGCGTCGATTGCCCTCCCCGGCTGGCGTCCGCGCCGGGCGAGCCCGTGTCCCCGTGGTCGGATCGGCGGGTGCCATCGCTGTCGCGCAGGGCTGCGACGACAGCTCTCGGATCGAAGATGTACCGGCCATTCGGGAGGACGATCCTGGGTATCAGCCGCTCTCTAGCCCACCGCCTGACGACGTCGGCGCCCACGCCGAGAACGTCTCCCATCTCCGCTGGCGTCAGATAGCCTTCTGGATTCGCTGGCCCTGGTTCCATCACTATACATAATACAAAGGAATTCGGGCTGCCCCACGTAACTACTGTTGTCACAAGGAGAAATGGTCGCTTATGGTCGCCTATGGTCGCTTGTGTGGGTTACGATTCCCCCTGCAAGGTCGGCTCGGCGGGGCGTTTCTCGGCTAACTTCGGGACTTCAGGTCGGGCAAGCCCGAGACCTTGTCGCAGATTTTGGCCCAGCGCTCGCGAAGAGCCGACTCACCGTATTTCTTGCCTTCGCCTCTGTTCTTCTTCTTGTCCCAAGGCTCTGCAAGGTCGAGCAGCACTACCCGTCTAGCACGCACAGCCTCGTTGATTCTCTTGACGGCGCTGGTGTATGCCTCCCGTTGTCGTTTGGGCCGATCCGCGTCGCCCATCGGTTCACAGTTGCGCTGCATGAACTCTCGAAGCGTGACACCCCGTCGCCGCTGTTCTCTAGGCTCTACCTGCTCGACCACGACTCCGTGGAACACCGCGACAGACGACGACTCACCCTCGGGAAGCCCTGCTAGCGAGCGCGCGAGGGAGATGATGACGATGCCTTCCAGGTCGGGCACCCGCTTCTTTTCGGGGGCCAGGCGAACCGGCCGCGGGGTGAGCAGCATGATGGTCTGTTTGCCCCCGCGCCGCTTTAGTCTCCGGCACCGGCTCCAGAATTGATCCTCGTCGTAGTTCGGGAAGCAGAGGT
>CAZNSB010000117.1:0-6263 GCA_964575155.1 uncultured Planctomycetaceae bacterium
CTTACCGCGGCGGGACTTCCACCCGCTAGCTCGGTGCAGCTTTCAGGACGTACCATAGCAGGCATTATATGGCCCGTATGGCGCGACCGCCACCACACGTCATTCAAGAAACCTGCTTGACCCGCGGCGCGGACGGGGGGATGATGCCGACGAGGGGAACGGGAAATGGGCAAGCGCATCTTCCTCTGGCTCCCGCACCTGCTGGCGGGGCTGGTCCTGTCCGGCTGCGGCCCGGCGGACACCTCGCAGCGGCCAAGACTCTCAAGGGAAGTGACGGATTTCCTCATCCGGGGCCTCCGCGATCCGGCCCCGATGGAGCGCGTGAAGGCGGTCAACGGCTTCTGGCGCTTCGGCGTGCCGTCCGCGGCGGTGCCGCATCTGATCCGAGTGCTCCGCGACGGGGACTGGCGCCTGCGCTGCGCCGCGGCAGCCGTTCTCGGCAAGAGCGGAGACGAACGGGCGCTCGGGCCAATGAGCGCCGCCCTGAGGGACAGGAACGCAGGGGTGCGTGCGGCCACGGCCATGGCGCTGCCCCTGCTTCGTGACAAGCGGGCTGTGGAGCCGCTGGCTGCGGCGTTGACAGACGGCGACGCGAAGGTGCGAGCCGCGGCCGCGTCGG
The DNA here is from genome assembly GCA_964575155.1 of uncultured Planctomycetaceae bacterium. Taxonomy (GTDB): domain Bacteria; phylum Planctomycetota; class Phycisphaerae; order SM23-33; family SM23-33; genus CAZNSB01. Next base: position 620 of record CAZNSB010000117.1, read on the forward strand.
CCCTGGGGGGTATTCTCGCCCGGCGCGTCGTGTCGGGCATGTCCCGAGGGCCGGCCGGCGAGGAAGCGAAGGTCCCCGCTCGCCTGCTGGGGAAGATCGGCGGCAAGGCACTCCTGCGGTCGCTTGTCGCCGCGTTGAAGCACGAAGACGCGTGCGTGCGTCATGAGGCCACTTGCTGGCTGGGGGAGATCGACGGCAGGCAGGCCGTTCGCCTGCTGATCGCAGCGCTGGCGGACAGCAGCGCGCTCGTGCGCTCCGAGGCCGCACGTTGCCTCGGGAGGGTGGGCGGCAGGCAGGCCGTTCGGCCACTGATCAAAGCGCTCAGCGACGGCGAGGCGGAGGTTCGGCGGGCGGCCCTGTCCTCCTTGGGGAAGATCGACGGCAAGGAGGTTGCCCACCGGCTGGTGGGAGCCCTGAAGGACAAGGACGCGAAGGTGCGGAGCCTGGCGGCCTCCGTGCTGGGGAAGGCGGGCGAAAAACAGGCGGTGCAGCCCCTGCTTGTGGCCCTGACGGACCGCGAGGTGGCCGTCCGGGTGTCGGCGGCCGAGGCGCTGGGCGAGATCGGCGATCCGGCGGCCCTGAAGCCTCTGCTGGCAGCACTGCGGAGCGCCGATTGGCGTCTGCGTGGGGCCGCCGCCCGGGGCCTGGGCAAGCTGGGGCATGCCGACGCCGTCGAGCCGCTGATCGACGCGCTGGGCGACGACGCGGGGAATGTAATCGATGAAGCAAGCCGTGCCCTGGCCCGCATCGGCAAGCCGGCCGTCGAAGGACTCACTGCCCGGTTCCGGGCCAGGGAATCGAAGCACCGCGCGCGCCTCCTGAGCGCCCTGGCGGCAGCCGACGAGGCGCGCCGGGTCGCCCTTTCGGTCGCCGCCCTGAAAGACCCCGACCCGACCGTCCGCCGAGCCGCGGTGGACCTGCTCGCCCGCGGCGCCGGGAAGCGCGCGGTCGTCCTCCTGGCATCGGCACTCAGCGACGGCGACGCGGGCGTCCGAATCGGCGCCGCGGTCTCCCTGGCAGAATCCGCCGACGAAAGGGCGATCCCGGCCCTGACCGCCGCCCTGAAAGACGAAGATGTCGAGGTTCGGAAGTACGCGGCGGAAGGCTTGCTGAAGGCCGGCGGCCGTCGGGCCCTTGCCGCGCTCGCCGCTGCGCTCGGAGATGGAAGCCTCGAAATCACAGACCAGGTCGTCAAGCGGCGCTGGGTCGGGCCGTACGACTACCTCGAGGTCCGCGGACGAATCGTGAAGGCGCTGGCGGGGGCCAAGGGCAGGCGCGCCGCCCAGGTCCTGCTGGCGGAGCTGGGACCGGAGGCCCACGTGATCTCGCCGGACCTCACCGATGAGCAGGTCGAAGGAGTGGAAGACCTATGCTGGTTCTACCTGTGGGACGTCGCGGACATCCTGGGGAAGATCAACGACAGGTCGGTCATTCCCGATCTCATGAAGGTGCTGAATGAGGGCAAATGGGACAACCGGGTCGCGGCCGTTCGCGCCCTGGGGCATCTTCGCGCCGCCGAGGCCGCCCCGCTGCTGGCGAGCCAACTGGAGCGGGGCGCGGGGCTGCTCCGATGGGACGCCGCCGAGGCCCTCAGGAAGATCGGCCCGCCGGCGGCCCCACACGTCGTCGGCATGGTGAAGAGCAGGGAGGACGAGACCAGAAAGCTGGCTGCGGAGGCGCTGGGCGGGATCGGCGCAAGGGAGTTCGTCCCCGCCCTGCTGAAGATGTACGAGGAGGGCGATGCGTTCGCCCGGCACGGCGCGGCCATGGCCCTGGGCCATCTCAAGGCGGTGCAGGCGGCCCAGCCGATGCTGGCCGCCCTGGCGCAAGACCGCCCCCTGCGGCTGCGCTGCGCGGCGGCCGAGGCAGTCGGCAGGATCGGCGACACGCGGGCGGCGAAGTGCCTGCTGGCGATGCTGGAGGACAAGGAAGGCCCCGCGCGGGCCGCCGCCGCCAGGGGGCTGGGACACCTGGGCAAGAAGGAAGCAGTCCCGGCACTGGTCGCGGCCTCGTCCGACACCGCCGCCGACGTGCGCCGCGCTGCGGTCGAGGCGCTGGGGCGGTTCCGCGACGTACGAACCCTCTGGGCGCTGGATGCGCGCCTGAGGGACAAGGACCTGCTCGTCCAGCGGGCCGCCGGAGAGGCGCTCGGCGAGTTGCTCTACGGCCCCGGCCACGCCGTCGAGGCCCCCTAGCGGCAGGCCCTCCGCGTGCCCGGCGGGGGTCGTGGAATGTTCCCGCTCTCCCCGCGGTCTTGCCCCCGCACCCGTTGCCGGGCATAATCAGGGGCCGTCCGAACAGCCTCAGAAAGCGCAGGGAAACGCTGTGGTCAGCAGCGGCCGGAGACCGTTGTTCATCTTCGGCGCGATCGCCGTGGCGCTGACGGCGGCGGCGTTCGCCCTGTCGAGATGGGCCTCGCGGGCAAGGATCACGGGAGACACGCGCGAGCAGCGCATCGAATCCATCTGCCGCGTCGCCGACGAACGCCGCTGGGGCGCCGGCGACGCCCTCGCCCGGGCCGCTGAAAACGAGCCCGACGAGTCCGTCCGCCGGGCCGCCCTCGTCGCCCTGGCGGGCTTCCTGAAGCCCAGGTACCGTCGGGTCGTGGATGCGGGCACTGCAAACGGATCGCCGGTGGTGCGAGCGGCGGCCGCCGGCACGCTGGGGCTGTACGACGATGACGCCGCCGCGAAGAGGCTGGGGCAACTGCTCCGGGCCGTCGAGAAGAACGACAATCCCCAAGTCCGGCAGCAGGCGCTGCTGTCCCTGCTGCGGCGGTTCAAGCTCAGCGTGAGGACCCCGCCCGAGCCGGACACCGAGAAGTGGGACGTGCTGATCCGGGTGCTCCGCCGGGCGCCGCCGGTGCGGGCGGCTTACGAGGCGGCGTCCCGACCCTCGAAGAAGGGAGAGCCACCATGAGAGCCTCCGGCTTCACGCTCGTGGAACTGCTTGTGGTCGTCGCAATCGTCGCCCTGCTGGTGGCGATGCTGGCCCCGGGCGTGGCCAGGACGGCGGACCTCGGCCGGTCGGTCCGCTGCCGGCACAACCTTCACGAGATCGGGCAGGCCTTCTGCGCGGCGGCCGCGGTTGCCCCCGAGGGAGGCAAATCCTCGCTGTATCCCCGCCCGGACGCCTGGCCGGGCATCCCCATGAACGTCGTGCCCGACGAAGGCATCTACCTGTGCCCGGCGGAACCCAGGCGATTGAGCGGCAGCAGGCAATACAAAATCTATTGTGAGATTCCCGACGCGTACATCGATTTCGAGGAGGGCCCCTATTGCCGGGTCTCGGGGCACGGCGGGCACACCCGGTACTGCTTCGAGGTGTACACCGGGCCGGACTGGAACGACGCGATCTTCGACGTCACCGACGATTGGCCCAGGGTCGCCACCTTCAGCGCGGACAGCCATATCTCCCGGAGTGTCTATTTGCGGCGGGGCGGCAAGCCCATCCCGGGGTGGGAATCGGAGCTTGGCCCAACGGACTTCGGGCGGAAGATCGCCTTCGCAGGGGGTTTGACAAACTACGGCATCAACGCCCGGATCAGCACCTCTGACGCCGACCCCAACACCGTCGTGCTGCTGGACTACGGCGCGGTGATCGCCAACAACGGCGAGGACATGCAGATCCTGCTTTGCGAGAGCGCCCGCCATCTGGGCAAACTGAACGTGCTGCTGGCTGACCAGTCCGTCCGCCGGATGGGCCCGGAGGAGCTGAACCCGGCTGTCGGCCAGCGCAACGCCGCCCTGTGGTTGCCGTCGCAATGAAGCGGGCGATCGAAGTGGCCGAGGGCCGCGTTTCAGCCTTTCGCGCGTGCCCGCCGGGGCTTATAATCAAGGAAAAGGGCGGGTGCCGGGCACGCCGGCCGCCGGAAAAGACGCCTGGCTCCCTCGGGGCACGGGCCGGAGAAGTCATGGACGGACGGGAGAATCGTTGGATGTACCTCCTTGCCGCGATCGGCGTCGCCGCCGTGGTCGCCGCCGCGCTCGTTTCCCGGCGTATCGGCCGCGCCGAGATCACCGGCGAGACGGCGGAAGAGCGGATCGCCTGCATATCCAGGCTGGCGGCGAAGGGGGGCCTCGGCGCGGGCGAGGCCATTGCCGGCGCCGCCACCGGCGACCGGATCGCCGCCGTCCGGCAGGTCGCGCTGATGAGCCTGGGCAAGTTCATCGCGCCAGAGCACCGCAGGGCCGTCCTGGCCGGGACCCGCGACGACGACCCCCGCTGCCGATCGGCCGCCGCCGGCACCCTCGCCCTGTACCACGACGACGACGCCGCCGATCGGCTGGACGAAATGGCCAAGAGCGACGCGGACCGGCAGGTCCGGCTCGACTCGGCGACCGCAATGGGCAACTGCCGAGCCGACAAGGCCCTGGTCCTGCTCGTCGAGGCCACCGAAAACAGCGATTCACCCGACGTGCAGCTCCACGCCGCCCGCGTCCTGGCCAGGAAGTACAGCATCGACGGGGAGGCGCTCGACCCGCAGAAACAGCGCGAGTGGCGCCACTTCATCGAAACGATCAAGTCGGCACCGGGCGTGGCGGAGACGTTCCGGCGGCTCTCCCGCCCACTGAAACGCAACCCGAAAGACCTGATTCCGGCGCCGGCGGAACACTGAAGGGACCGCGGAGAAGGAATCCCTGGAAATGAAATGCAAGGCCTTCACGCTGATCGAGCTGCTGGTCGTGGTCGTCATCGTCGCCCTGCTGGTGGCCATTCTGCTGCCGGAGCTCTCGATGGCCAGGGCCCTGGCGCGCAACGCAATCTGCCGGCACAACCTGCGGCAGATCGGCACGGCCTTCCGCGACCTGGCAGGCCGGGAGGACGACCACGGGAACGCGGCCAAGCTGTACCCCGACCCCAAGCGCTGGCCGGGGATCCCCTACAACGTCGTCCCGAAGGACGCCTTGTTCGTCTGCCCGGAAGACACCGCCAAGAGCTGGAACGTCGTCGCCGGGCTGAGGTACAGCGCGTTCTACAATGACGTCCGCTACCCGCTGCGCTTCATCGACGGAGACACCGCGCCCAACGGGCAGGTCTGCTCCCGCGCCCGGCGAGGCAGCGACGCCCGCGGCAACTACTGGGAGTACGTTTTCGAGGAGAACTACCAGTACGCGGAGGGCTGCCACTTCTGGGACAATCGAAGCTGGCATCCGGGAGGGCCCGACTATTCCGACAACGACGGCCTGTTCCGCATCTACGACGACGCCTCGGGCAAGCGGAGAGTGCTCCGACTGGAGTACTACACGTGCACCTACGTCAACAAGGCATACATCTTCGACAAGGGCATGTTCGAGCCCAGCGGGGACCTGCTCGGCCACGCCGGCGAGGAGATCTGCCTCAGCGCCCTGTACACCAGCTACGGCATCAACCGCAACGTCCACCGGCACGCGGTGGCGCCGGGCACGATCGTGCTGGTGGACTACCAGATGGAAGAGCACGCCACGAACTTCATCGCCGATCCCGACAGCCCCGACGCGAACGCCCGCCTGGACCTCGGCGGGCGACACCTCGGCAAGGCCAACGCCCTCTCCGCCGACGGGTCGGTCAACAGCTTCTACCCCGGGCAACTGTATCCCCAGGCGCACGGCGAACTCTGGTCGCCGTAGGCGGTCCCGCACCGCACGGGCGCAGGCATCAGCGG
>CAZNSB010000117.1:6273-11999 GCA_964575155.1 uncultured Planctomycetaceae bacterium
GGCGTTCACATCGGCGCCGGTTGACAGGAGTCGTTTGACCTTGGCCAGATCGCCCGCCCTGGCCGCATCGTGAAGATCATCCGCCGCGGCCAGGGGCGATAAGACGGCCAGCATCATGACATGCGCGACGATGAGTCTGCGGGGCATTATATGCGTTCCTTTCCCGGCCGTGCTTCCCACATCTCCGCATGCCTGCTAATCCTATCGACAGACACCTTCTGCAACAAGATATTGCCATCAACCGGGGCCCTTGCCTTTGGCGGGCGGATTGGATACGCTCACGGCAGCTATTTGGGAAAAGGGTTGAAAATGCGAAAAGAATCACTCGAATTCCTCAAGAAGCTCCTGAGCACCCCGTCGCCCAGCGGGTACGAGACGCGCAGCCAGAAGCTCTGGTGCGACTACGCCCGCCAGTTCGCCGACAAGGTCGAGACGGACGCCTACGGCAACGCCGTGGCCGTCCTGAACCCCGGCGGCGACCCCAAGATCATGTTCGACGGGCACGTCGACGAGATCGGGCTCATGGTCAAGTACATCGACGAGAAGGGCTTCCTCTACCTCCAGCGCATCGGCGGGGTGGACCCGTCGCTGGTGCGCGGCAAGAGGGTCAACATCCATGCCGCCAAAGGCATCGTCCGCGGGGTCATCGGCGCCCCTCCGATCCACCTCCAGGAGCGCGGCAAGGAGCCCAAGCCCCCCAAGCTGCACGAGAGCTACGTCGACATCGGCGCCAAGGACAGCAAGGCCGCCAGGAGACGCGTCGCCGTGGGCGACCCCATCACCTTCGTGGACGACTTCGAGCTACTGGACAACCACGTCGCCGTCGCCCGAGGCTTCGACGACCGGGCCGGGGCCTGGGTCGCCGTCGAGGCCCTCCGCATCGCCGCCGCCGCAAGGCTCCATTGCGCCGTGTTCGCGTGCAGCTCAGTGCAGGAGGAGGTGGGGCTGAAGGGCGCCGAGATGCAGGTCTTCAACGTCACGCCGGACGCCGCCATCGTCGTGGACGTCACCTTCGCCACCGACACCCCCGGCATCGACACGAAGCAGCACGGGGAGGTCAAGATGGGCGAGGGGCCCTGCCTGAGCCTGGGCCGCGAGAACCACCCGGTCCTGGTTGCCCGGCTGCGGAAGGTCGCCCGGCGGAAGAAGATCAAGATCCAGGCCGAGGCCCACAGCACCGCCGGCGGGACCGACGCCCTGGCCATCTACACCAAGCACGGCGGCATCCCCACGGCGGTGACCAGCATCCCCAACCGCTACATGCACACCACCGTCGAGATGCTCGACCTCCGCGACCTCCAGCGGGCCGCCGACCTGCTGGCCGCCTTCGCCGCCGACCTGAAGAAAGGCGAGCGCTTCGCCGTGAAGGTCTAGCCGGGGGCAAGCGGCCCGCGTTCCCGCCCAAGCCAAGATCGCCATTGACGAACGCCCGCCTTTCGTACATGTTCTCGCCATGACCGATCTCAACGGATCTGCCCCATCCCGAGCCCCCTGGGCCGTTCCGGGGTATCTGACGCTTCTCGTGGGCCTGATTGCCGCCGGCTGCGGCCCGGCGAGGATGATCCGCTGCCACCCCCGATTCTCGCCCGACTCAAGGGTCCTGGCCTACATCGAGCAGGAAGAGAAAGACCCCGCCCTGAGGTGCAACATCTGCTGGCGGGACGTCTCGGAGGCGGGGGAGGTCAGCCGAATCCGCGTGGACGCCCCCGGCCCGTCCTGGGACGACCTGCCCCTCGGCCGGCGGATTCACTTGGTCTTCTCGCCCGACTCCCGACGTCTGGCCGCGGTCACGCCGACCGGCATCCGGATCATTGAGCTGTCCTCAGCCGAGACGCACTCCCCGACAGCGCGGGGCGAAGTGGTGACCGGCCTGGCCTGGGTGAGCAATGACGAGATCGTCTACGCCGCTCACACCAACCGCAAGGGCACGCACAAGGAGGTCTCCGACCGGACGTTCTGGCGGCAGAAGGTCGCTTCCCCGGCCAAGGACCGCCAGGCGGTCTATCGCGAGGCCCGGACGGCCACCGGGGTGGGATACTACCCCCTCTGGCCGCTGGAGCACCTCTCCCCGGACGGGCGGTTCGTGGTCTTCGCCAGCCCGTTCGTCAACGGGAAGTTCAAGCTCCTGGACCTGCGCACGAAGGCGGTGCGGGAGGTCGGGCGGTGCGACGGCTATGCCGCGTGCGTCGCCTGGAAGCGCGACGGCTCGGCGGCATTCTGCGTCGGCGGCGCCTGGCCCCCGCAGGCGGTCCTGGTCGAGCCGGCCACGGGAAAGATCACGGACTTCAGCCGGCGCTTCGCCGCGGCGTTCGGCCAGTACCCGCCCAGGCTGGCGGCCCTGTGGACGGGCGACGGGAAATACTTCGTCGTCAATCACGTGCGCCGCCGGGGCTGTCTCGTCGGCGTCCGGCCGTGGGAAGTCAAGGAGATTGGCCGGTGGTTCGTCGAAAGGACAGATGCACGCGGGGGCCCCAGCGGGTTCATCGAGCCCCTGGCCGTGCCCGGATGGGTCTTCGTCCACGGAAAGAAGGTCTTGAAGGACTACATGGGCTGGCACCGGTCGAGCGTGGAGACCATGGCGCTGTACCGCTTCGGCGAGCACGGGCTGGCGATCTCGCCCGACGGGAAGAAGGCAGCCCTGGCCGATTTCGTGACCGGCGAGGGGTACACGATGTTCGTGCGGGACCTGAAGCTGCCCCCGCCGAAATAGCGGCGCCGCCGCCGGCAGCGGGAACGAATGCCGGAACAGGCGACATTCGCATGAGAACACCTCGACGAGCTTGGATGGTTCTGCTTCTGACGGCGGGATTCTTGGCCGGCCTGCTTGAGGCGGGCGGGTGCGTGCCGACGCCGGCCACGGATGCCGGACGCTACGTCCCCCCCAACGTCACCATGTTCGTGGACGCCCGCACCGGGAAGATGATCCGCGAAGCCCTGGTCGTGCCCGTTTACCACGACGTGGCGGGAACGGTCGTCGGGGACGAGCCGAGCGGGACGGCGCGGCCCTTCCTGGCCGGGCCGTTCCTCTGCGCCACTGGCGACCGCTTCGGCCCGAAGCAGTCCAAGACGGCCGGCGTCGTCTACTTCCCCTTCCCCGCCGCCAGCTTCGTCGGCACCTGGCTGGAGGCCATTGTCATCCTCGCCCCGGGCTACGAGCCGCAGAGGTATCCCACCGGCACCTACGGCCTGGAACTCGTCGACCAACCCGGCACGAGAGAGACCTCCGAGAACTTCATCCTGCTCGAGCCTTGCACGGACCGGTCCAAGCCCCGCAAGCTCGTGGAGGAGATGCTGAAGAACAAGAAGTTCTCCGGCGACGACTTCCGGCGCTGGCCGCTGCTGGCCGAGAGCAAAGAGGACCCGCCGGACGTGGAGGTCCGCCTGACGGGCGAGCAGCGGAAGACGCTCCGGTCCTACCTTTCACGGGCCTACGACGGCAAATGAGCGCAGCCGCAGGCGGCCTGGTTCGACCCGGGAGTCAGAAGCAAGCCCCGCGATGGCCGTCGCGGGGCTTTGGCCTACACGAACGTTCGTCGGGCAGGGCTGTCACTTCTTGAACTTGAAGTTCTTTGCCTGTGCCTGCTGGCGGACGGCGGCGCGGAGGACGGCGTCGAAGCTCTTGTCTTCGGTGAGGCCCTGCTTGGACATCTCGGCCTTGACGTGGGCGTCGCGCTTGGCGGAGAGCTCCTTGATGAGCTTCTGTATCCTGGCCCGCTCGTCGGCCTTGGCGGCGATGTACTTCTTCCGCTCCTCGGCGCTCATCTTCCGCATCTCCTCGGGGAGCTCGTCCTTCTTCAGATTGGCCAGGCTGACCTTCTTCTCGCGGGTGGCGTCCACCAGGTCCCACCCGACGTTGCGGTAGAGGGCGGTGGACTTGGCGACGGCCCGCTCGGCGGCGGCGGGGGCGCCCAGGCTGCCGGCCTTGCCGTCCATGGCCGTCTGCCTGGCCTTGCCCCGGCCGCCTCCACGCCCGTACGCGAGGTAGGTGCTGTTGAGCTTGGCGCCCAGCTCGGCGAGCTTCTTGTCGTAGGGTGTTTTGACCACGACGGTTCCCCGGTCCTGGTCGATGGAGGCGAATCGCCCGTCGGCCCATCGAGCGGCGTCGGCCCACCCGGTCCGCCGCCCGGTCTGCTCCGGGCCGCAGAAGATCGTATTGATGACGATCCCCTTGCCGGCCGCCGCCGCGCACGTGTTTTGGAGCTTGTACTTGCCGTCCTGCGTGGCGGGCTCGTTGCCGGCGACGAAGATGATCCGCAGCGCGTTCTTGTCGGCGTTCCACTTCAGCTCCCCCGTGGCGGCGCGGACCACGCGGGCGACATACTCGGTCCCGCCGTTGGTGGTCAGGGCGAAGAGCTTGCCGTAAACGCTGTCCAGGTCATCGGTGAGGTCGCAGACCTTCTGGACCCAGCCGACCTCCCGCTGAAGCGAGTTGTTGCCGTACTGGTACAGCGCCACCCGCAGCACCGGGCGCGGGCGGGCCGTCGCCAGCTCGTTGACCACCGCCCAGAGCTTCTGCTTGGCCGAGCCGATTAGCCCGTCCATGGAGTTGGACGTGTCCAGGCAGATGGCCAGGTCGATGTGCCTGGAAAGGACGCGCTTGGCGGGTTCGGGCTTGACCGGCACGGGCTGGGGCTTCTCCGCCGCCACCAGCGAGAACGCACCCGCCGTCCCCATCGCCGCCGCCACCACCAGCACGTTCGCTCGTTTCATGGCTTCTCTCCCGTTCTGTAGGTTCGGCTCCGCTGCCGCTTGTTTGGACGCGCGCCGCTGGCGAAAGTTCCCAGGATCGCCAGGCGACGAGGAGAAGGGCTTTTCTCAAGAGTTGCTTCAGAACCTCCCTTCTCGGGTGGCACTGGTTGCTCGCAACCAGTGTTGCCTGGTGTGGGAACACGGCTTGGCAAGCAAGCCGTGCCACCCGCCAGAGGAACGGATGAGGTTCTGAAACAGCTTCTTACCTGCCCCCGGGCACGTCCCTGACGCGGTAGAGGGCCTTGTCCTTGACGGCGAGATACTCCAGGACGCCGTCGGCCCGGAAGCTCGGGCGGTTCCTGACCATCTTGTCGAACACGGGCCCGGGGCGGCCGTCCACCACGAAAAAGAACTTGCCCTGGTCCTTGGCCAGGTGGGCCACACGCTTGCCGTCTCGGCTGAAGACGGGCCCGCCGACGCCCTGGTACTCCGGCCCGGGCGTTCCCTCCACGTTGACGAGGAACCTGTCGCCCCGCCGGGCGACGTACGCCAGGCGCTTCCCGTCGGGGCTGAAGGTGACGTCATCAATCATATCGTACTCCGGCCCCGGGCGGACGCCGCCCGGTCGGCCCAGCAGGTCCACGACGAGGACCCGCTTCTCGCCGCTGAGGGCCTGGTACGTGAGGCGCTTCCCGTCGGGGCTGAAGACGATGCCGGCGACGTTGTCAAACTCCGGCCCGGCGTGCCCGCCCGCCGGCCGGGCGGGCAGGTCGACCACCACCAGCACCTTCTGCCCCCTGCGGGCGGTGTACGCCACAGCCTTCCCGTCCGGGCTGAAGAGGATCGCGCCGACGTCGTCGAACTCGGGGCCGGACCGCGCGCCCGAGAACACCGCGCGCTTCTCGCCGACGACAATGACATACGCCACGGCCTTCCCGTCCGGGCTGAAGACCAGACCCTCGGCGCCTTCGTGCTGGGGGCCCGGCTTGCCGTCCACGACCGCGCACCACTTTTTTCCCACCCTGGCGGTGTACCCG
>CAZNSB010000118.1:0-1350 GCA_964575155.1 uncultured Planctomycetaceae bacterium
GAACGTGAAAGCGAACGTGAAAGCGAACGTGAAAGCGAACGTGAAAGCGAACGTGAAAGCGAACGTGGAAGCGAACGTGGGCTTGCACCGGGCGTCACGGAATCCGACAATGCCCCGCACTCGCGGGTGTCCGACAGGGAGGAGCCGAGGACATGCCCAAGCGGATTCGAAAGTCCGGTCCCGCCGGTCGCGAGCGTCATGAGGGCAGGCACCGGTTCGAGCATTGGTACGTCAGCAACCAGGTCTATTTCATTACTGCCCGCTGCCGGGGGCGGTTTCCCGCCTTCGCATCCGAGCGGGCCAAGGGCGTCTTCTGGGACCGGTTCGACTTCTACGCCGCCAGGCACCTGTTCACGCCGTGGGTCACCTCGCTGCTGGACAACCACTATCACGTCCTGGGCTACTGCAAGCGGGGGCGGGAGTTAGGCCTGATGATGCAGCGGGTGCACGGCTCGGTGGCTCGGTGGCCAAGCTGGTCAACGGCGTCCTTGCGGAGCGCCGGATTCCCTTCTGGTCGGAGAAGGGCCCGGGTCACGGCGACTACTTCGACGGCTGCATCCGCGACGAGAAGCAGTGTCGCCGGGCGTATCGTTACGTGCTCACGCAGTGCGTCCGCCATGGGATATGCGATGACTGGCGTGAGTATCGGCACACGCGGGTGAACGTCGAGCTGGAGCGGGCCCTGAACCGGGCGCTGCAACTGAATGCGTTCCTGGGGGGCGTTCCGTACAAGCGGTATGAGGACCGTGCTCGCTGAACTATGCTCGCTCGCTTGACCATGCACCATGCTCGCTTAAGCGAGCATGCCGGCACGTTCGCTTAAGCGAGCGTGTAAGAAAACGTGTAAGCGAACGTGAAAGCTGGAATCGAACGTGGAACTCGCGAAAACGCGGGCTTGGTCAGAACGCCCTCCCCGCGCGTATACTTTGAAAGATGAACGCCACGGACGACTTCCAGGCGGAGACGTACGTGCCCGCCCCGGCCCGCGCCCCGGTCGTGCTGGTGCTGTTCGGCGGGGCGGGGGACCTGGCGAAGCGGAAGCTCGCTCCGGCCCTGTACAACCTGGCCAGGGACAGGCTGCTGCCGGAGAAGTTCGCCCTCCTGGCCGCCGCCCGCACGCCGCGAAGCGACCAGGAATATCGCGGCATCCTCGGCGAGGCCATTGGGCGGCACTCGCGCCGCCCGCCCGACGGCGACCTGCTCGCTGAGCTGCTGCGGCGGTGCCACTACCACCCGATGCATCCCGACCGCCCGGAGGACGTGGCGGCCCTCGGCCGGCGGCTGGCGGCGGTGGATTCGGCCCACGGCACGGGGGGGGGTCGGCTGTTCTACCTGTCCACCCCGCCGGAG
>CAZNSB010000118.1:1360-2780 GCA_964575155.1 uncultured Planctomycetaceae bacterium
CTTCGGCAGCGACCTGAACTCGGCGGCCGCCCTGAACCGGCTGCTTCGCCGCTGCTTCGACGAGAGCAGCGTCTACCGCATCGATCACTTCCTCGGCAAGGAGACCGTCCAGAACCTGCTGGTGTTCCGTTTCGCCAACGCCATCTTTGAGCCGATCATGTGCCGAAACTGCGTCCACGACGTCCAGATCACCGTGGCCGAGGACGGCGGGATGGACCGGCGCGGCAGCTACTACGAGTCGGCCGGCGCCCTGCGCGACATGGTCCAGAACCACCTGCTTCAACTGCTCTGCCTGGTGGCGATGGAGCCGCCCCTCCGGCTGGAGGGCGAGTCGATCCGGGACGAGAAGGTCAAGGTGCTTCGGGCGATCGGGGCGCTGGCGCCGGAGCAGGTGGTCGGCCAGTGTGTCCGGGGGCAGTACGCCGCCGCGGGCGGGCTGGTGGGGTACCGGCAGGAGGGCGGCGTCGGGCGCGACTCCCAGGTGGAGACGTACGCGGCGGTTCGGCTGGAGGTCCGCAACCGGCGGTGGGCGGGGGTGCCGTTCTACCTGCGGACGGGGAAGCGGCTGGCGCGGCGGGTGGGCGAGATCGTGGTCACTTTCGTTCGCGAGCCGGCGCCGATCTTCGGGGGGGCCTCGTGCCAGTGGCGCCTGCCCAACCGGCTGATCTTCCGCCTCCAGCCCGAGCAGGGGATTTCCATCGCCTTCGACGCCAAGGCGCCGGGGCCGCGGATGCTCCTGCGCCCCGTGCGGATGGACTTCGACTACGAGAAGTCCTTCGAGATGGCTTCCCCGGAGGCGTACGAGCGCCTGCTGCTGGACGCGCTGCGCGGGCAGCGGTCGCTGTTCGCCCGGGACGACGAGGTGGAGGCCTCCTGGAAGATCGCCGATTCCATCCGCGCCGTCTGGGACGCCGCCCAACCCCCGCCGCTGCTGCCCTACAAGTGCGCCACCTGGGGGCCGGACGCCGCCGCCGGCATCTTCGCCGATGCGGAAACTTCCTGGCAAACCGCGTGACAAGCCGCCGCCGCCGGCGTATGATGGCTCCGGCCTCGCGGCCGGCGGGGCTCGGGCAGACACACGGGATGGCACCTGCGACCGTAATCTTGGAGCAGAACGTGGCGGCGGCGGCGGAACGCGCCGCCGCGCGGATCGCCGAGATCATCGCCGAGCGCGCCGACGCCGGGAGCGAGTGCTTCCTCGCCCTTTGCGGGGGGACCACCCCGGGGCAGCTCTACCGCAGGCTGGCGTCGCTGCCGCTGGCCGAGAAAATCGCCTGGGACAGGGTACAGATCTTCTTCGGCGACGAGCGCGACGTCCCCCAGGACCACGTCGAGAACAACTACCGCCTGGTCACCAAGACACTGCTGGACCACGTGCCCGTTCCGATGGCCCAGGTCCACCCCATGCCCGCCGACTGCC
>CAZNSB010000118.1:2790-11967 GCA_964575155.1 uncultured Planctomycetaceae bacterium
GTTCAAGGTCGTCGTCTCGGAGGCCGTTGCCCAACGCGGCGCCTGCCACCCGGCGCTTGCCGGCGGCACCACGCCCCATGCCCTGTATCAGACCCTCGCCGACTCCGGCATAAGCGGGGAGATACCCTGGTCCAAGACCCACGTGTTCTTCGGCGACGAACGCGACGTGTCGCACGATCACGTCGAGAGCAACTACGGGATGGTCCAGCGGACGCTGCTGGACCATCTTCCGGTCCGCCCGGAGCAGATCCACCAGATGCCTGCCGACGCCGAGGACCTGCCCGCCGCCGCCGCCCAGTACGAGCAGACCATCCGCCGCATCGTACCGGACGGACCCGACGGGACTCCTCGCTTCGACCTCATCCTCCTGGGCATGGGCGCCGAGGGGCACACCGCCAGCCTGTATCCGCACACCCCCGCCCTCGCCGAACGCCACCGGCTGGTGGCGGCGCAGTTCGTGCCCGTCATCGGCCGGAACCGCATGACCTTTACCTTCCCCCTCATCAACGCCGCACGCAACGTGATGTTCTTCGTCACCGGCGCCGACAAGGCCGACGCCGTCGCCGCCGTCCTCTCCGAAGACGAGGCCCTCCGCGCCCGATACCCCGCCTGCCGCGCACAGCCGACCCGCGGGCAGCTCATCTTCGTCCTCGACGTCCCCGCCGGCAGGAACCTGCCCGCATCCGGGGGATAGGGCTCCGTGCGCCGTCTTGAGGCGCGGTGCTCGCCTCCTGTGGCGGCGTCATCCGCTTCGTCACATCGCTGAGACGCAGCGCCAGCGGCGGGGCCCCGGTTGCGTCACGCACCATCCAGTTGCATCCTCGCCAGCGGACTATCGGGGAGGCCCTCCCGCGCCCGTTGCCAGGAGGTCGCGTCCTGCCGGTGCCTGATCCTCGGGCGGAACCCGAACTTCAGGTACAGCCCGATCGCGGCGATCCTCGCCGTGTTGGTGCCCAGGACGGCGTGGGTGTGCCCCAGCCCGGCCAGGGGGTTCATGACGGCGGCCAGGAGGGGTTTGGCCAGTCCGCGGTGCTGGAATTGGGGGACGATGGCGACCCAGTGCACCCGGCCGCAGGCCGGGCTGTCGTACCACGCCGTGGCCGTGCCGATCGCCGCCCCGTCTGCCCCGCAGAGGTAGTACTGCCTCTGCTTGAGCTGCGTCTCGTCGCCCTGGAAGGATTCGTCGAATTTCTCGGGCGTGACGATCTGGAGGTCGTCGGCCAGCTCGTGGATGGCCACCCAGTTGGCCCTGTCGCCGCTCTCGTACAGCCGCAGCGAGTACCCCGCCGGCAGGTCGTACTGCGGGATGCCCTTCAAATCCGGGCGGAACATGGCGACCGGGAGTCCCCTCGGCTTGTTCTCCATCGGCTCACCGTCCTTGACAGCGCCGGCGCCCCGGCGGCAACGACCCGCGCCGGCTCAATCCTCCCCCAGCGCCTCGATGTCGGCCAGGTCCTTTCTCCTGCCGGTTTCCCTCTTGTTGGCAATGAAATCGTCTCGGCCGATGTAGTGGACGGGCAGCTCCCCGTAGGTGCCGGGGAGCTTGCCCCGGTCGGCCTGTTCCCAGGAGACGCCATCGAGGGAGGTTACGATGTCGATGCGGACGGGCGGAACGCCGAGTTGGACCACGTGATCCGGCTTCTGAAAGTCCGATGTCGTCAGGTCGAGCTCGCCGAAGCCGAACTCGGCGAGGGCGGCGAGGATGCGCTCGGCATTGGCGGCGGTGGGCCTGACGAAGAGGTCGATGTCTGCGGTGAAGCGGGGCGCGCCGTGAAACGCCAGGGCGTACCCGCCCACGATGACGTACTCAACCCCCTGGGCGTTGAACGACGCGAGCAAGTCTCTGTAGTCGGGCTGTACTTCCATGTTGCTGCCTTCGAAGGCGCTCAACGGCTTCAATCCGTTCGGCGGGCGGGCGGGCCAGCCAGTAACGGAGATCCGCCTTCGCCCCGGCGTCGTCGTGAAGCCCGTGCTTGCCCGCCACCTTCTCGATCACGGCGCCATTATCGCCGATCCGCCGGCCGGGGTAAAGTCCGACAGAACGCCGAACGGCAAGTCCCAATGCCTATCTCGCCTCGGCGATGAGCTGGCGGGCCTTGGCGGCCATGCCGGCGACGATGAGGCGGCAGGCGCGGCGGCCGAGGGCGACGCTGGCGTGGCGGCGCGGGTCCCGCCCGCCGACGCCGACCAGGGGCTCATCCTCCCGCCCGAGGTACACGCTCAGGTCCACGCAGTCCGGGCGGAGGTACCACAGGTAGCTGGTCTCCCAGTGGGCGGCGTGGTCGCCGCCGACCCGTTCGCGGCCCGGCCGCAGCGGGTAGTGGAACTCGATGCCGCAGAACGCCCGCGTGCCCGCAAACCGCTTGATGCCGTGGAAGCGGGCGATGGCCTTGTCCGCCCAGGCCTTCAGCGGATAGTGCCCGCTCAGCAGGCACACCGCCTTCATCCCCAGCGTGTTCATCTGCACCAGCACGTGGAAGATGAGCTGCCGGTAGAAGCGGACCTGGTCGCCCGCGGAGACGCCGAAGTGCCCCGTGGTGAAGTTGCCCCTGGGCAGCCGCATCTTCTCGGCGATCTCGGCGCGGTCGCGGGCGTTGGCCTCCATGAGGTGGCTGGTCCGCGGCTCGCCGAACCAGAGGGTGGGCATGGCGAAGCCTCCGGAGGCCTCCGCGGCCAGCTCGCAGAGCTTCGTGGCCTTGAGGGCGTCGTTGCCGACGCCGAGGTGCTCGCCGTGCCACTCCAGCCCGCCCAGCCCGATGAAGGCGGCGGGGAATTTTTTCCGTCGGGCGACGATCTCGTGCGGGAGCATCTCCTCGTAACGGACCTTCTCCATGGTTGATCTCCTTCAGCGTAGTTGTCGTCCGCAGTGCGGGCAGTAGCGGAGATGAAACAGTATCGGAAGCGGGCTCTTGCAGCGTGGGCATCTGTGCGTTGCGCGCAGATACGCCGCTGCCAGGACCGCCGGCGCACCCAGGCAGGCCACAATCAGCCACGACGCGCGAAGCACGATCGCGGCGACAAAGGCCGTCAGCAGCAGGATCATGAGGAAGGACGCAATGAGCGCCCGCCGGTGAGTGCGGTTGAATCGCTCTGGGCGGTCCATGCCCGCCATTCTGTCTCCGCCCGCCGATGTACACAAGGGCTGTCCGAGGGCGCCAGATGGGTTTCAGGGCAGGTCAGGTGGGGCCTGGTGCGCTCCCGTGCCCCCCCCGCCGTCCGCTGCGCATGTCCCTGTGTCATACGTACTCGGGATCACCGCGACGGGCAAACGCGGCGGGGAAACATGTCGAATGTCGAATCGTGCCTATCGAATCTCGAAGGGGACAACCGGCGTCCGTGCTGCGACCGGCGGGAAACGCCCGCAGTCGAGCGGCACGTCGGGTACCGGTTTCTCGGGGCCTGGCCGGGCGCGGGCGCAACAAGGGTTTTGCATCGCCGCGCCCGCCCCGGTAGATTGCCGGCCGGAACGCCCGGCACCGGGCCGGGCACGCGACGGCGAACCGTGCGGAGGCACGCCGTGTTGATCCAGGACTACCGCATCAGCCTGTGGAATTACTTCTGGTATCACACCGAGGGGTCCTTGGAGGACCTGATGGACGAGGTCCGCGCCACCGGCCGCGGCATCGAGTTGTGGGACAGGTGGAAGGAGGACCGGGATCTGTACCAGCCGAAATACCGTGCCCGGCTGCGGGCGATGACGGAGGGGATGAAGGTGAGCGTTCACGGCCGGTGGTGCAAGAGCCGGAAGGAACACCTCACGCAACTGGACGCCGCCAAGGGCGTCGGCGCCGACGTGATCGTGGTGCACCTGAATCACTTCCACGACGCCGACGGCGAGATGGACCTGGAGCTGGTCAAGGAGATGGCCCGGCGCTGCCGCGACGCGGGGATTTGGATGGCCCTGGAGAACGGCCGGCTGGAGGGGCTGGCCGAATGTTTCGACTACGTCGGCGACGACCTGGGCTTCTGTTTCGATACGGGCCACCGCGAGGGGCTGACCGATTTCTTCGGCGAGAACCTCGCCGCCTTCGGCGGCCGCCTCTGCCACATCCACCTCCAGGACCCTGAGGAGACCGCCGACCACTGGGAGTTGGGCACCGGCGTGAACTCTTCCGAGGACTGGCGCCGCCTGAAGGAGCACCTCTGGAAGATCGACTACGCCGGCGCCGCAGTCTTCGAGATTCGCCCGCGGCGCCCGGGGGCGGTGGTCGAAAGGTCCGTGCGCTTCTTCGAGAACGTCTGAGGGACGAGTAGGGATACAGGGGATGCAGGGGATCAAGACCTGGAAAAACGGAATACTGAATATCGAACACCGAACTCCGAATGCCGAAGTCCCTGGGGGACATCTGCCATTCACTTCGGAGTTGAACATTCGATGTTCGCGGTTTGTTAGCTTCTTTTCAGTGCGTTTCATCCCCTGAATCCCCTGCATCCCTGCTAGCTGTTGTCCCGGGGGCACTCGGCCTCGAGCAGCTTCGCGTAGGCGGCCATGATCCTCTTTGTGACCGGCCCGGGGCGCTCGTCGCCGATCGGCCGACGCTCCAGCCGGACCACCGGGCGGACGCCGGAGACGCTGGAGGTGAGGAACATCTCCTCGGCCGACCGCACGTCGTCGCTGCCGAGGGGCTGATCGTCGCGGCAGGGAAGGTCCATGTCCCGGCACAGCTCGATGACGGCCTGGCGGACGATGCCGGGCAGCACGGGCGTTTCCAGAGGCGGGGTGAAGACCGCCCCCTCGCGGACCAGGAAGACGTTGCAGTAGCAGGCCTCGGCCAGGTGCCCGGAGAGGGTGAACCAGAGGGCCTCGTCGGCGCCGACGGCGGCGGCGGCCTGGCGGGCCAGGACCCGAAGCAGGTAGCAACCGGTCTTGAGCCCGGTCAGGGGGCTTCGCTCGTACTGGCGGACGCCGCTGACGACCACGCCGATGCCCTTCTGGTACCACCAGCTCTGGATGCCCGGCCGGGCGGCGGTGACCAGGGCGGTGGGGCGGGGCTCGGCCCCGGGCGCGCCCGGCGTGAGCGTGATCCGGACGCGGGCCTCGGAGAGCCCGTTCGCTTCGAGGACCGCTGCGACGGCGCCGGTCAGCTCCTCGGGCGTGGCCTGGTGGCGGAGGCCGATCTTCTCGGCGCTGTCCATCAGCCGCCTCAGGTGACGGTCCAGCCGGAACGGCCGACCGTTGTGCGCCAGCAGCGTCGTGAAGACGCTCGCCCCGTGCAGCAGCCCCGTGTCGAAGACGCTCAGCTGCGCCTCGCCGGCCGGCAAGACCTCGCCGTTGAGATAGACGAACCCGTCGCTCATGGCCGGTCATCATATCCGACAGCCGCCGGTCGGGATGCGCAAAAGCGGGGCCGTCTTGACAAGCGTCGGCCGACGGGCCGATACTTGGCCGGCGCAGTCGCGAGTCGGGACCTTCAGCCAGGAAAGGGGCGCGAACATGACAGGCGCAACCGGTCGGGTGTTCTCAGTGGCTTTGACGTGGTCGGCGTCTCTGGTGTTGGGGTGGGGATCGTCGGGCTGCGGGGGCGCGGGGGGCGGCGTCGGTCCGGCGTCGGCGGGCGGGGCGGCGACCGGCCCGCAGGAGGTCTGCTGCTGCGGCCTGGGCGAGCTGTTCATTGTGGACGTGGACGAGGCCCGGCGCGACCCGGCCAGCCGGGCCTGGTCGTGGAAGCCGGCCGACTCCCCTCAGATCGCCGAGAGGCATCGGTCCAAGTTCGAGGTCCTGCTGGAGTGCAAGCCGGTCCGCGGCGGCTCGGCCATGCTCATCTGCGCGTCGTGGCGGGGCGGGGTCGCCCTGGTCCGCCGGTCGGACAAGAGGTGCCTCTTCTACGCCGGCGGGCACGGCGGGCACAGTGCCGAGATGATCGGCGACGACCTGCTGGCCTACGCCCTCGCCACCTCGCGGAACGAGCTGCGGCTGTACAAGCTGGAAAAGGCCGGGCCGCTGAACGCCAAGCCCGCCTGGAAGATGCCGCTGAAGGGGGGCCACGCCGTCGTATGGGACCCGAGGCGAGAAGTCCTCTGGGCCCTGGCCAGCGACGAGCTGGTGAAGCTGAAGGTCAAGCGCGGCCGGGCACCGTCCGCGGAGGTCCTGAAGCGTTTCAAGCTGCCCAAGACCGGCGGGAACGACCTGATCGCCCTGGACGCCGGCCGGCTGGCCGTCAGCACCAAGGAGGCGGTCTACGCCTTTGACGTCGACAAGGGCAGCTTCTCGCCGCTGGGGCCGCTGGGGAAGGTCGGCCCGGTGAAGGGCATGAGCCTGCATCCGGGGACCGGGCAGATCGTCTACACCGTCGGCGAGGGGCAGTTCACCGACAAGGTCCGCTTCCTCGGCGGCAGGATGCTCGTCTTCAAGGGCAGGAAGATCTACAAGGCTCGCTGGAACGTGAGGAAGTAGCGCCCCCGCGGTTGCCCCAGGCCCGCGCACTGCGGTGCGCGGGAGCCGGGACCAACTCTCACGTCATCCGCCCCCCGCCGATCACCTCCGGCGGCAGGGCCACGTTCGCCTTGTAGTTCGAGCGGTTGTACAGCGGGCCCGTGTGCCGCGGGGGAATCTCACCCAGCGGGGCGCCTCCGGCCTTGAAGATCACGAAGCGCTCGAAGTCCCAGGCGAGCACCTCCTCGCGCCCGCACCCGTCCACGTCCGCCGCGTCGCAGGCGAGGTGGGGGTAGCCGGCCGGGAACATCACCACCCGCCGCCCGAGACCGTCCAGCATCCCGCCATGGACCGGATGCGTCGAGAGCAGGAGGAAGTCGGTCCCGTCGCCGCGCCACCCCACGGGGGTGATGGCGGAGGCGTTGTGCCACGGCTCGGACTCGTGGAGCTTCTTGCCGGCGCCGTCGAAGACGGTCAAGACGCCCTGGCTGGCCCAGTAGGTGATGGTGGCGATCTGGACTCCGTCCCGATCGGAACAGAAGCGCCCGACGGACATCTTCTGGAGGTGCCCGGTGTGGTGTCGGGCGAGGACCTCCCCGTCTTGGGCGAGCAGGAAGAACCCCGCGTCGCCGGCGACCAGGGCGACCTGGTAGTCCCGGCGGGCGGGGTCGAAGTGCCCCACGCCGATGCCGTCGACGTGGTCGCCGAAGCGCTTCTGCCAGAGGATGCGCCCGGCCGGCGAGATCAGCGAGTAGCCGCAGAGCACCTCCTGGCGCCCGTCGCCGTCGATGTCGAACGCCAGCGGGTAGTGCCCCGTGTTGAGCACCGCGTGCCAGATCGGGCTAAGGGTCTCGGCGTCGTACGCCCAGAGGTTGGCGTAGCGGTCCTTGATGAGGATCTCGCCGGGCCGGCCTCGCCCCCGCAGGTCCGCCAGGCAGATGCTGTCCCCGCAGATGCGGTCGTAGTCGTCCTCCCTCAGCCAGCCGACGACGTTCAGCCCCGGCGTGGACCGGGGGGTGGGCGCGGCCCGGAGGAGGGCGCCGGTGGCGGCGTCGCGGACCTGGAGCTGCCAGTCGCGGGCCATCACCAGCTCGCACTTGCCGTCGCCGTCGATGTCGGCGACCTGGAAGGGCAGGTCGAAGGTGGGGGCGTCGGCGGGGGAGGCGGGCCTGGCCGGCCGGCCAAGCTGCCAGAGGACCTCCCCGTCGCGTCGGAAGGCCGTCAGGCAGGAGATCTGGCAGAAGTTGCCTTCGTCGCTGCGGGGGGAATGCTGGGCGATGAGGAACTCCGCCTGCCCGTCGCCGTCGAGGTCGGCGATCCGCAGGCTGCGCCCGGCGCCGAAGTCTTCCAGCGAGCACTCGGCGACGGGCTCCGGGCGCGGGTTCTGGCCCCGAAGCCGGGCCAGCACGCCCGCCTCGCTCGACAGCCGCCGCCGCCGGGCCTTCGCCGCCGCCGGCGGGCAGGTGACCTTCGGCGATGCGAAGCGGGCCGGCGAGAAGGCGATCAGCCCGACCCGCCCTTCCCGGCGGGGCTTGTCCAGCTCGCCGGTGACGAAGGGCTCCATCGGCGCCTGCATGAGGCCGGTGCCTTCCACGGCCACCTTCGCCCGCATCCCCGCCACCGTCACCGACACCAGCCGGTATTCATCGACCTGGAACGGCACGGCCGCGGAGGCCAGCGGCGTCTGGGCGTCGTGGGCGTTGCGCACCAGCCGAAGCCGGTTGGCGGCGTCCCACAGCACCGCGAAGAACGTGCGGTTGGTGTGGTAATGGAACGCCAGCCCGCAGGGCTTCCTGCTGGACAGCGGGCGGAGGCGGACGGAGAAGGTGTAATCGGCCAAGGCGGGTGCGGCCTCAAGGACCAGGATGGCCGGGCGGCCGACCATCTGCTGGCAGGCCTCGAAGACCGGCTCCCCGCCGTCCTCGACGACCCGCCAGGTCAGCCCGCGCTGGCCGGTGCAGAGCACGGCGTCGGCCCAGCCTCCCCCGCCCGCCGGCGCCGGGGGGGTGTGATATTCCCCAAAGGCGCTCTGGGCGGCGGCGATCGGCCCGGGCGCCAGGTCGGCCCAGGTCTCTTCAAAGATGACGGTGTCTTCCGGCACGGGCTCTCCCGGCTGTCTGCGAACGGGGCAATACTGAGCCGCCGCCCCGGGGCTGTCAACGGCAAAAGGCCCCCATCCGGCGGCGGTTTACCGGCCCGGCCCTCAGGCGGGCCTGCGGTGCGCGGGGGGGGCGTCGGACTTGACAAAAATGCCAATTTGTTTCCCTTGGGGCTTGAAATGGTACCGAAATGGTGCTATATAGAGACGGAGACGAGAGAAAGGACGTTTGTGGCGAGATGCTGGCGCTGACGAAGAAGACCGGTTACGGGCTGATCGCGATGACTCGGCTGGCGCAGTTGCCCGACGGGCAGGTCGCCAGCGCCCGCGAGATCGCCGATCGGTTCAACCTGCCCACGTCGCTGATGATGAACGTGCTGAAGCAGTTGGCCTCGGCCGATTACGTCGAGAGCGTCCGCGGCGCCCGGGGGGGGTATCGCCTGGCCCGCCCGGCTGAAGAGGTGTCCCTGGCCGATCTGATCCGGGCCCTGGAGGGGCCCATCCGCCTGGCCGAGTGCGTCGCCGACGAGGAGAAGCACGGCGTTGAGGCCGTCTGCCCCA
The DNA here is from genome assembly GCA_964575155.1 of uncultured Planctomycetaceae bacterium. Taxonomy (GTDB): domain Bacteria; phylum Planctomycetota; class Phycisphaerae; order SM23-33; family SM23-33; genus CAZNSB01. The sequence continues at coordinate 11,823 of CAZNSB010000118.1, forward strand.
TCGTGGACCGCTGCCCGGTCGCCGGCCCGGTGCATCGCGTCCATCGGAAGCTCAGCGATTTCCTGAAGGAGATCTCGCTGGCCGAGATCGCCCGGCCGGAAACCACGGCCAAGGGCGAATAGGGAGCGATTCGTGCCCGTGGAGA
>CAZNSB010000119.1:0-11940 GCA_964575155.1 uncultured Planctomycetaceae bacterium
GGGGACGGGCAGGTACACCTTCAGGGCGCAGTTGCCGAGGTTGTTGAAGCTGCCGTCGACGGTCAGCACGTCGTGGTCCACGCCGGCGGCGCCGCCGCTGCCGACGAGGTCCACCGCCAGGGCGGGGTAGTCCGACCCGGTGTTGTAGAAGAACACGAGGGCGTTGTTGCCGTCGTAGTCGTCGACGTGCAGCCGCCCGGCCCCGGCGCCCCACGGGCCGGGATTGATGGTGCCCAGGTGCACCGTGGCGGTGCCGACGGTCTTCTGCCCGCCGTAGAAGCGGACCGAGCTGTAGTTGCCCGACGAGCGCTCGATGGTGCCGGTGCCGTGGAGGTCGTTCTTGAAGTAGACGTAGCTTTTCTCGGCCCCGATGGTCTTGGCCCCGCGGGCGATGTTGACGGCGGCCCCGCCCAGGCGGTCGGTGCTCTGCGTGACCTTGAAGGCGCCGGCCCGGATGTCGATCCTGTCGATCGCGCTGCCGCCGCTGATCAGGTACACGGTGCCGTCCTGGGTGATGCTGCCGAAGCCTCTTCCGTCGGCGTTGAGGGCGGTGAAGGCGTCGGTGTCGCCGACGATGAGGGTGGCGTCGGGCATGTTGACGGGGACGTAGATCAACAGCTCGTGCCCGCCGCGGGCGCAGATGCGGGCGGCCGAGCCGGTGCTCGTCACCGACCCGCCGGAGAGGATGCGCACGTACGTGTCGCAGTCGGCCGCGGCCGTCAGGCGGGTGGTGTCGGACAGGGCGATGCCCTGGGTGAAGCTGTCGTAGCTTGCGTTGGTGAGGATGAAGTGGACGCTGCCGTCGGTGGGCAGCCCGCTCCCCAGGTCGGCGCCGAGTGCGATCTGCCCGCCGGCCTGCTCGATGGAGACGCGGTCCAGCCGGTCGGTCGCGTTGATCCACAGCCCGCCGCCGCTGTAGAGCTTCACCGAGCCGGTGGTCAGGGTCTTGTCGATGCGGAAGCAGGCGCCGTCGCGGATGTGGGCGACGGCGCCGTCGGCGATGCCCGCGCCGCTGGCGACCTCCAGCAGGCCGGCGTTCATGTTCAGGGTGACCCCGGCCGGAATCCCGCCGGCGTCGGCGACGTACAGCCGGGCGTTGGCGTTCATGTTCACCACCGTCGGGGTGGCGGTGAAGTTGTCGCCCTTCAGCTCGAAGCCCGTCCAGTTCGTGCTGCCGTCGGCGGAGTAGATCGTCATCCCGTAGTAGTCGCTGCTTCCGCCCTCGAGGTTGATCGGGCCGGTGGTGGCGAGCCTGGCGCCGTTGAAGGTCATGGTCCGCAGCTCGGGGCAGTAGAAGCTGATGCCGGCCCCGGCGGTCTCCTGGACCGTGCCGGAGACGCTCGGCCAGTTGTCCACGCACGCCAGGCCCTTCCAGATGCCGCCAACGGTGACGGTCTCGGCACCGGCGACGTCGGTGGTCAGGCCCTTGTAGATCTGCCCGCCCTCGACGATGTCGCCGGCGCCCGGGAGCGTCTGCCCCAGCGCCTCCCAGTCCTCGGGGATGACGGCGTTGTCGTGGAGGTGGACGTTCTGGCCGAAGGTGACGGTGGTGCTGCCCGTGGTGGGATACAGGCAGCCGCCGTCGTAGAGGTGTATCTCGACGTCGTTTCCGGGCCCGTCGTTCTCGGTGCTCCTCAGGTCGACCATCCCGCCGCGGGCCTCGACGCGGAGACCGCCCAGGACGCTGGAGCCGGTGCCGGCCGGGTGGGTCATCAGCCGGCTGTTGGCAACGGTCACCGTGCCGGTGCCCAAGACGTTGGGGTTCTCGACCCGCAGCTCGCCGCGGCACTGGGTGCCCTGGGGGTAGCGGAAGCGGACGGTCGTCCCGCCGCTGTAGTCGTTGGCGGTGTTGGTGGGCCTGGCGCGGGCCTGCGAGCCGGTTCCGCGGTGCCAGTAGCCCCCGCCGCTGATCGTCAGGGCGCCGGTGCCGGTGATCCTGCCGCTGACGGTCAAGGCCTTGTGGGCGGTGGCGTTGATGGTGTGGACGTAGAGCTCGCCGCCGCCGGCCACGAGGGTGACGGTGCCGGTGTAGGCCATGTTGTGCCCGCCGTTGTTGCCGGTGCGGAAGTTGGTCAGCGTGCCGCCGTCGAGCGTGATGTCCCCGGCGACGGTGCCGCCGTCGCCGAGGTCCCCGCCGTGGATCGTGCCGGCGACGTTGTTGGTCATGGCGCCGGTGCCGAGGGAGTTGGTCTGCCCGAGCCAGACGATGAAGCCGCTGGGGACGTTGAACGTGCCCTCGAAGCCGCTGTTGTCGCCGCGGAGTTCGTATTTCGTGCCGGGAGAGGTCGAGCCCGGCGTGGGCGTGAGGCTGCCGGCGCCGCGGAGGTTGCTGGAGATCGCGTGCCCGTAGTTGCCCCCGGGGCCGTAGATGCTGGTCCAGGTGTTGTCGCCGTTGAGTGTGACGGTGCCGCTGTTGAGCCCCGGCCCGGCGCCGCCGCCGCTGTCGGAGATGTCCGAGTCGTTCAGCTCGACGTCCCAGCCGCGGACGTCCGAGTTGTAGTGCGTCCCGATGCTCCCGTTGGTGACGATGACCTTGGCCGGTGCCTTGGCGGCCGTCTGGACGTCCGTGTTATCGATGTACAGGGTCGCGCCGTTGACGTTCACCGTGCCGGCGCCGAGGGCCCCGTCGGTGTAGATGGCTACCTTGCCGGCCGTGACGTCCCAGCCCCCGGTGTGCCCGGCGGTGTAGTTGTCCTTGTTCAGGCAGGTCAGCAGCCCGGCGTGGGCGTTGACCAGCTTGCCGGCGCCGGAGATCGGGCCGTACAGCTTGATCGTGCCCCTGAAGTCCGTGGTCAGGGTGACGGTCCCGCTGACGGTCACCGGGCTGTTGATCTGATGCCACCAGTCCTGGCCGTAGGCCTCCACGGTGCCGCCGTTGAGGGCGATGTTCCAGTCCGTGGCGGTGATGGTCTTGTCCTGGACGCGGCTGTACAGCCTCAGGGTGCCGCTGTTGAGGATGAGTGTGTGCGGGGAGGAGGCGGACGTCTGCTCCTTCCTGATCCACAGCCTGCCGCCGTTGACCGTCGTGGTCCCCGACCCCAGAGCGCCGTCGGCGTAGGCGTACAGGGTGCCGGCCTGGGCGTCCCACCGGCCGGCGAAGGCCGAGTTGACCTCGTACAGGCGCAGGTCCCCCGCGCCGGTCTTGTCCACCCGCCCCCACCCGGCGACGTTGGCGGCCGCGTCGAAGTCCAGGCTGCCGGAGGTCACCTCGACGGTGGAGGTGCAGGCGCCCGGGACGTGGATGGTGGTGCTGGCGATGGTGCGGTTGGTGGTGGCCTTGAGGTGCCCGCCGGCGAGGGTGATCTCCGCCACGTCCGCCGCCGCCAGGCTCGTGTCCAGCGTGACCGTCACGGCGGCGGAGTCCAGCGTGGCCGTGTCCGCCCCGGCCGGGGGGCTGCCCGGCCAGTAGCCCGCCGTCACGCTCCACGTGGCGGCGTCCTGCCAGTTGCCGGTGGCGTCGTCGTCGTAGTCGGCCGCGAGGGCCGGCCCCGCCCCCACCAGCGCGCACAGCGCGATTGCCAATGTGCTCGGGTTTCTCATCTTTTCTCTCCCTTTCTGCCTCACGTTGCCCTGGTAGAGAACTGAACCGAGAAACGAATCAGAGGTGCCCCCGCCTCCCGTCCCGAAAAGGCCACATCGAGGCGGCCGGCCCCTTCTCTTCTCAACCGGCGTATTATACCACGCCCCCCCCAAAAAAAATCAGAATTTTTTTGGCCTTTTGCAGCCGATGTTCAGTCGCAGGCTTATGATTCGGGCGGGCGGCCGCTGGCGGGTGGCGTGGCGAGATGCTTCAACACCTGCCTGCCCCGCCTGCGGCCTGCCTGCCGCAGGCACGCCGGGCAGGCCGCAGGCAGGGATCGCCACGTGTTTTCGATCGAAACGTGGCGATCCGCAAACAACGCGCCTCGCCACGCCACCCCCTTCGGGACGCATAAGCCCGGCGCAGGCAGGTGGCATGGCGGGCGCTGTCTCCCGCCATGCGTTGGGTGGCATGGCGGGCGCTGTCTCCCGCCATGCGGGTCAACATGGCGGCAGACGGCGGCCGCCATGGCGCCGCTGCCGCCGGCGCGAGGGAAAAGCGGCTTGCCGGGAAAACAGGGCCTTGCCCCCGCCCCGGCCGCGACCGTAGAATATTTGCGGTAGCGGTCTTCATGTTCATCAAGGCCCGGCCGGGGGTCGGGCGGGCGCAAGTCGCGCATCTCTGGCATGGATCGGGATTACCTGATGTCAAGGACAGGCCGCAGGAAGCGGCCCCGGCCGGGTCGGCCCGCCCGAGTCGCTTTCACCCTCGTCGAGCTGCTGATCGTGGTGGCGATCATCGCGCTGCTGGTGACGCTCCTCGTGCCCAGCTTGGGCGAGGTGCGCGAACTTGCGCGGCGGTCGGTGTGCGCCGCGAACCTGCGCGTCCTGGGCGTCGGATGGAGCGCCTATTTCTCCGACAGCAACGGCAAGACGCCGGACATGTTCAATCCGGCTGCAACGGATTGCATTAGCCAGTTCAACTTCCTGGTCTTTACCTGCACAGGCAACTCCTACTGCAACGCCGGCGTCTTGGGCGAGCTCAAGATGGTCCCCGCCGAACGGGTGTATGTCTGCCCGACGATGGAGAGCCACACAACGAGCTGGTTCGGCTCTGACTTGCAGGCTCACCGGGATTGCGGCTCGTGGGAGAACCCGTGCCCCAACTACTGGCCCCCCCAACCAGGCAGACACAGCTTTATGAGTTACGGCACTCGGCGGATGCGCAACTATGACGATCGCAATCTAGCTGTTCAAGACCATCGCGGTCACGAGGACCCCAGGGACGACCACATCATGCTCTGGACCTGCGGCACCCGTGCGATTGAAAACCCATCTAACTTCAGCTTCATGGCCGACAACTTCTGCCTGCCAGAAACGGTCATGTGTTCCCATGTCCCTGGTGTGAACGTGCTGTACCTCGACGGGGCGGTGGCGTTCTTTCGGGACGACGTCGGCAACGTGCTCTACGACAACGGGATCACGGGGTGGGGCACGGAGTTCAACTGGCTTCACGACGACATCTGGATGGTTATCGACGGGTACCACCGCCCGCCCGTCGGACAGGGAAAATGACGGAAACCGGAAATCTGATGCGCCGGGCTCGCAGTGCGCTCAATACCCGCGCCGCGCGGGTGATCGTGATGATCCTGGCCTTGGGCGCGACCGTCTTTGCCGTGACGCACTTCATTCGGACCGACGAGCTTGAGCGCCGGCGCCGGGCCATCCGCAACAGGGGCCGCAAGGTCCTGTACGTGTGTAAGGCGTGCAAGGCCACGGGCACCACGCGCGTGGCGTACGACGAGCCTTTCCCCATCCGCTGCCCGAAGTGCGGCCGGAAGGAGGCCGTGATGGGCTTCACGTGCGTCGGGTGCGGCCGCATCATCGAGAAGCGGTCCGAGCCCGTGTATCGCTGCCCGCATTGCGGGACGGTTTACGACAATCGCGCGGGGCAGGCTCCCGGGTGGCGGTGACCGGGCGGCCTTCGCGCGGGAAAAGCGGCTTGGCGGTCAAACGCGGCCTTGCCTCCGCGCCGGCCCCGGCCGTAGAATACTTGCGGCAGCGGCCTGCATGTTCACGAAGCCCCGGGCGGGAGCCGCCCGGGCGCAAGCCGTGCGCCGGTTGCATGGATCGGGAGCGCCCGATGTCAAGGAGAGGCCCCATCAAGCCGCCCCGGCCGGGTCGGCCGACGAGACCCGCCCGCGGCGCTTTCACGCTCGTCGAGCTGCTGATCGTCGTCTCCATCATCGCCCTGCTGGTGACCCTGGTGGCCCCCAGCCTGGAGCGAGTGCGCGAGTTGGCCCGGAAGGCCGTGTGCAAGACGCGACTGCACCACTTTGGGGTGGCGGGGGCGACCTACGTGTCGGAATACGGCACGTACCCCAACCTGGGCGGAGGGAACGCCCCGCGCGCGACCTGGCCGAAGTTCAACGGCATCCTCGAGATGATGGAATTCCCGCCGACCGGCAGGCCGGGCGGGATGGCCGACTACCAGTACAGCTTTCCCAACGAGATCCCCAAGGCGGCGCTCTGCCCCAGCCTGGACCTGGCCGAGATGTGGGCATTCCTGGACAGCACGCTCTCCGAGAGCGGGCGCGACGTGGAGAGAAAGGCGTGCCGGTTCAAGGCGGGGATGGCCTACCAGTGGAGCTTCTGCCTTCGGGGTCCTGGCTCCGTGAACGCGTGGATTCCCACGGGCCGATGGCTCCCCGGGGCATGGAAGTGCACCGGTTACTGGGGCAGCTACACCAGCGGGTGGGATAACACGAACCAGACGGACTGTATTCTTCGGTTTCCCGGCGACGGCTGTGTCGCACAGGCCATTCGGCCCCAGGACATCGACAACCCGAGCATGTGTGCCGAGGCCTGGGACAGCTTCGATCCTGATACCATTCCGGGCGTGAAGGAAGGGACCATCCGCTACGGCACGGACTGGTCCATGGAGCACTGGCCGCCGGGGATGCACTTCGGACCGGCCACCACCGACGCCAGCGGGTGGGTCGGCTTGAACGCCGCCCGCCACGCCGGCAGCCCCAATATCCTGTACGCGGAAGGCTCCGTTCACAGCGACGCCACACGCATGTTGAAGCCCTCGGACCTCCCCGGATGGCAGTACGGGGGTCTCGACCGGGCCCGGCTTTGCAGTTGGCCCGAGTACGACCCCGTTTGGGGCTCCATGAAGCGGATCGTTCCAGCCCATCGGTTCGTCAGCAGGCTGCCCGCCCAGCCATGACCCGTCCCTCGAAGCATGTTGTGACCCTTCTGGCCGCCGCGGCCGCGGGCCTCCTCGCCTCCGGCTGCCGCGACAAGGTCGAGGAGCTGTCGACCGCCACCTACACGCTGGGCGTCCTGCACAAGGTCTGGCTGAAGACGCGAGAGAGCCTTGCAGCGGAGCCCCCTGACTTGAATTTCCTGCGCAGCGTGGAGATCTGCCTCGACGGGCGAACACGCCGAGCCGTGGAAATGAAGTACGACCGCCCGAACAAGCAGCAGGTCCTGGCGAAGCTGGTCGCTCTGGCCGACGCGTGGAACCGGGACATGATGAGCATGGTCGATCCGAGCACCTTCGCCGTGAAGCTCAAGGCGGGGTACACCGCCGAGAACGTCCGCGACGTCTTTGAGAAGCTCGACGGCGAGTACCGGAAGCTGGAGGCGATGACGGCGGGGAGGTAGCCGGGGGGGGCTCAGTCCTCGGGCTCGTCGAACTCGTCTCCGCGGAAGGTCCGCCCGAGGTAGGTCTTGCGGACGAGTTCGTCGTTGATGAGGTCGCGGGGGGCGCCCTCGCGGAGGACCTTTCCGTTGTCGATGATGTAGGAGCGGTCGGTGACGTTGAGGGTCTCGCGGACGTTGTGGTCGGTCAGCAGGATGCTGATCCCCCGGTCCTTGAGGGCGACGATCTCCCTCTGGAGGTCCTCCACGGCGATGGGGTCCACGCCGCTGAAGGGCTCGTCCAGGAGGATCATGGTCGGGTTGGTCACCAGCGCCCGGGCGATCTCCAGTTTCCGGCGCTCCCCGCCCGAGAGGGTGCGGGCCTCATGCTCGGCCAGGTCGGTCAGCCCGAACTGTTCCAGCAGTTGGTCGGCCCGCTGACGGCGCCCGGCGCGGGTCAGGTGGGTGGTCTCGAGCACGGCCAGGAGGTTGTCGCGGACGCTGAGGCGCTGGAAGATGCTCGGCTCCTGGCAGAGGTAGCCCATCCCTCGGCGGGCCCGTCGGTACATGGGCATGGCGGTCACTTCCACGCTGTCGAAGAGGACCCTCCCCTCGTTGGGGGTGATCATGCCAATGACCATGCGGAAGGTGGTGGTCTTTCCGGCCCCGTTCCTGCCCAGCAGGCCGACGATCTCGCCCTGAGCGACGCGGAGGCTGACGTGATCGACGACCGCCCGCCGGGAGTAGCATTTCACGAGGTCTCTTGTCTCCAAAAGTACCATTTGCATTCAGTTACGCCGCGTGTGGATAACCTGTGCAGAACTTCCCGCTTTCGCTTCCGGTCGGTATCCCCTGGCCGACGATGGCAGAGGCGGTCAGGGCTTCCGCCCGGCGGAAGGCAGGGGCGTTCCGCGGTCGGTTTCGCGCAGCGCCTTTATTTAAATAGCCTTATCAGTCTATGCTCTCGGCGCTGGTTGCCGGCTCGCATCGGCCGGCGTGGGGAGCCTCTTCCGCGTCCGCCGGTCCGGGCTGCGGGAGCCTCCGGCCGGGGCCGATGGGCCGATGTTAATAACTTCTCCCGTCTCTGTGAAGGCCCCCGCCGGAGGTCGGCTGGCCCCGGCGGCCGCGGCCGTCAGCGGATCAAGCGCATCCTACCGACATTCGGCACGATAGGCAACCTCCTCCGGGCCGACGACATCACGGGGAAGCCTCCCGGCCAGTACACAAAGAAGGCCTTCCCGATCATGCTGTACCGGGGGACGGTGCCGTCCCTGTATTCGTACCCGAGGTCGGGGTCTTCCCGGAGCGTGGTGGCGTGCTTGCCCCACATCCGCGAGTCCTTGCTGGCCGGGCTGTTGTCGCCCAGGACGTAGAACTCGTCCAGGTCGGGCTTGGCGAAGAACTTCCGCAGGGTGATCGGGTTCCCGGTGGTTCCGTGGCCGGGAAGGGAGGTCTCCGTGCCGCCTTCCCAGAGCTTCGCGTTGGGGCTGGTGTAGTACACGTCGCGCATGACCCGGACGTGCCGAAGCTGGGCCTTCCCGCCCACCGCCCACAGCGCGACGGTGGGCGGGGGCAGCGCTTGCTGCGGTGAGCTGTTCCGGACCGTCCTGAGGGCCGCCAGGACCTGCCCCTTGTCGTCGCCGTACTCCTGGTCCGTCGTGGCCAGCACGCACTCGCCGTTGACCCACAGCGTCGCCCGCTGGTCCACGTGGGTCAGGGCGATGTCGTGGCCGCGGTCCGGCTCCAGCGGGCCGAGGAGGGCGCGGCGGGGGATCTCCTTGAGGCTGGCCTCTCCGGCCGGTCCGTGCTCCAGGACGCACGTCCCGTCGGCGCCGACCCATCCGCGGAAATGGTGCTGGAAGCTGCTGAGGTGCAGCCCGACGCGGGTGTCCTCGCCCTCCGGCACGAGCTGGAAGGAGAGCTTCAGGTCGTAGATGACCTCCTCGCCGGCGTCATAGCGGGCCGTCCCCGTGCGCTGGTTGTACGCGTAGTTGGGGCAGAAGCACTCCCACTCCGGCGGGGGCTGGAAGCTCAGCCGAGCCGCACTCGCCGAGCCCCGGAACGCGAACGCCCGCCGGCCCTGTCCGGTGAGGTCCCAGGCGGTTCCCGCCGGCTGCGGCCAGGGGGACTGCCACGGGTCGGCGGCGCCGCGGTCGGAATAGACGGCGTGGTCCGGCTGGTAGTCGTTGTCGAAGACGACCTGCCACATGACCTTCTGGGTCCCGTGCGGCTTTCGGAGGATCTGCCAGGGCCATTTCCCCTCCTTGTCGGCCTGGAGGAAGTCGGCCTTGTCGATGACGCCGTCGTCGTTGAGGTCTTTTCCCTGGCGGAAGTACACGTCGCCGTGCACCAGCTCGATCATCTGCCCCGGCAGGCCGATCAGCCGCTTGATGTAGTTCTGCTGGTTGTCCTGGGGGTTCTTGAAGACCACGACGTCCCACGGCTGTGGCTGTCGGAGGCGGTAGAGGTACTTCAGCACCAGCACGCGGTCCCCGCTGAAGGTGGTGCCCCTGCCCAGCCGGTGCTCATGGTGGCAGTTGGGGCAGACGGGGTGGGAGCTGGTCGCAAGGCCGGCTGCGCCGCCCCTGCCCGCTTCCCCGCGGGAGGGCGCGTGCCGCCCGAACGCGTAGTGGTATCCGCACGCCTGACATTCAAACTGCCAGTGCTGGCCCATCAGCCGGGGGGCCATCGACCCCGTCGGGATCACGAACGCCTCCACCACGAACGCCCGCAGCACGAAAGCCAGCACGATGGCGATGGCGACGCTCTCGATGGTCTCGCGGGCCGCCGCCAGGTGTCCGCCTTGTCTTTTCTCGGCCTTGGCCACGTTTGCCGTCTCCGACTGGGAGCAGATACGTTATCGGCGGGGCGGGGGTTCTGCAAACAAATTACCCGCCGGACGGGACGGCCGTGCAACACGTGGGCGAGGCGCCCCTGCCGCGGTCCGCCTCCCCGCCCGACAATTTTTTTTGTGTTGGACTGCCGTGCTGCTAATGCCGATAGGGCCTCCAGTGTAGTGTGAGTGCGACCCCGAAGGGCAGCGGCGGGCCCTCTGCTGTGTTCTGGCGGCCCCCGTGGGCAGCGCGGGGCGAGAGATCGGTCGCTGAGTTGCACGGATGCTTCTCCAGGTATGGGTCGGGGCTTGGCGTCAAGGCGATGGAAGGCGATCACCCCGTGAAGTAAGCCACTTCGGACGTTCTCCATGGTAGGCATCATCGGCTCGGGGATGGCTGCCTGGCGTACGTGGCTGGCCCCGTTCCCGAGCCGTCGAGGCTGTCTGGCTGGCATGAATCGACAAACGACAGAAAGATCCTCCCGATGGGGTGGGCCGCAGAAGGCCTTCCTCCCCATGCGCCCCGTGCGAAATCCTCGATTGCGGGCCGGCTGTCGGGACGGCGGTGCTCGAGACGCCCCCGATCAGCCGGAGGATCAAGAACAGGAGAGTTCCGATGAGCATTCGTGACTGGGTGGCGAGACAAAAGGCAAGGCATTCCTCTTCCACGTTATCGGACCCCCGCCGCGAGCCGGCGCTGGAGAAGCTCGAGCCCCGGCTTTTGCTGTCCATCACCACCGGCTTTGGTGCCGGGGTGCTGACGGTGGGCGCCGACGCGGCCGACAACATCACCATCACGGACGTCGGCGGCAACGTCAAGGTCAACGGGGCCGACCCCACCGGCGGGCCGTTCGCCAGCAACACCGTCACTACCATCAACGTGACGGCCACCGGCACCTTCGACAACACCATCGACCTCAGCGGCGTCACCGGGGGCGTGTTCACCGCCCTCACCGCCGTCGGGATCAACCCCGGCGCCGGCACCACCGATACCATCACCGGCAGCGCCCTGGGCTGCGACGTCCTCACCGTGGACGGCACCGCCGGCGCCGACACCTTCAACCTCTCCGGCACCCAGGTGACGGTCGGCGCAAACACCGTCAACTACACCGCCATCGAGGACCTCACCATCAACGGGGCAGGCGGGGATGACGCCTTCACGGTCGCCCCGGCGGCGGCGACGGCGATGACCATCGACGGCGGGGACAACACGGACACGCTGACGATCAACGGCACCGCGGGGGCCGACACGTTCAACATCTCCGGCACGCAGACGACCGTGGGCGGGGCGACGGTCAACTACGACGGGACCGTCGAGAACCTCACGGTCAACGGGCTGGACGGGGACGACGCGTTCACCGTCGCCCCGGCGGCGGCCACGGCGATGACCATCGACGGCGGGGACAACACGGACACGCTGACGATCAACGGGACCGCCGGCGCCGACACCTTCGTCATCTCCGGCACCCAGACGACCGTGGGCGGGGCCACGGTCAACTACGATGCAACCGTCGAGAACCTCACGGTCAACGGGCTGGACGGGGACGATTCCTTCACGGCCCCGGCCGCGTCCGGCACGGCGATAACGATCGACGGCGGCGACAATACGGACACGCTGGTCGGCGGGGCCGGGGGCGTGGCCTTTGCCGTCACGGGCGCCGACAGCGGGACGCTGACGGGCGTGACCGGCGGTTGGAGCGCGGTGGAGAACCTCACCGGCGGGGCCGGGGACGACACCTTTACGATCAACGGCGGCACGCTCAGCGGGGCGATCGCCGGCGGGGCGGGTACCGACACGCTGGTGGGCGACGCGGGGGGCGTGGCCTTTGCGGTCACGGGCGCCGACAGCGGGACGCTGACGAACGTGACGGGCGGATGGAGCGCCGTGGAGAACCTCACCGGCGGGGCCGGGGACGACACCTTTACGATCAACGGCGGCA
>CAZNSB010000120.1:0-11904 GCA_964575155.1 uncultured Planctomycetaceae bacterium
CTATGATCCCGCAATCAACCGCCGACCGGGAGGCCCGGCTTTCATAGCTTCTGCCCTTCCCGGAAGCCGCCGCCGCGGGCCTACCTTCGGTCGCTGAGGAGATAGCACTCCGCCCAGATGCGTTTCTGATGATCGCGGAAGAAGACCCCCAGCGTTCGGTCTGCGTGGATCTCCAGCACGACAGAGCGGATCTCGTCGGCCCGGCGGCTCTCGATGGCGGCGACGTTGATCTGCGGGATCTTCTGGCGGTCCACCGCAGCGATCTTGCGGTAGAAGTCCTTGTCGCGGACGCTCTGGTCGCCGACGTGCATGTGCCCGTGGAAGTGGACCTTGACGTTGTCCGGCAGCGGCAGCAGCCGATCCATCAGCTCCGACGGCCGGCTGCCGCCGGAGAAGGCGTAGTGGCCCGCGGTAATGACAGGCCGGCCCGAGAGGGCGATCCTCTCGCGCACGGCCGCGTACGCCTCCGGACCGTGGGGATACTCCTCCGCATGACGGTGCACCCGGCCGTGAGTCGTCACCCACCGGCCCTCGCGCTGCGCGTGGTCGGAAAAGAACACCACCAGGAACTCGCCCAGCTCCTCCGTGAAACAGAAATCCTCGATCGACTCGATGGTCCGCCACCCGGCCTCGGCCTGGATCAGGTCGTAGAACGGCAGCGCCAGGTCCTCGGCCGTGCGCGAGCTGAGCGAGTAGTCGAAGTCGTGGTTGCCGATCACGTACCGCACGGGCGTCGCCAGCGGCCGGAGCGTCTCGATCTGGAACCGGCCCATCGCCTCCATGTCCTCGATCCCGCCGGAGGCGACGGCGTCGCCGAGATACCAGATCTCGTCGCAAGGCAGCTCCAGCGACCGGAAGTCCTCCACGGCGGCGGTGAGGAAGCGTTCGTACTCGCCCAGGATCTGGAGGTCGGAGATGATCCACACCCGCTGGCTGACGGTCGGGGCGGAAGCCTGTAAGACTCTTTCGATCATCGGTTCACCTGACCGGTCCGCGCGGCATCGGCGGGGGTTGCGTGATCTTAGCCGATGCCGCCGGCCGGCTCGGCGAAGCCGGCCGACCGCGCCCCGGCCGGGCCGCCGGCTCAAACCGCATGCTCGCGAGGAATCGTTCGTGGTCGGTCACGTTCACCTCCCGGAAAGGTCGCGGCGGGTCGGAAGACCCGCCAGGTCGCTCTCGGCGAATCGCACCTGCAAGAGCTGCCGCCCGCGGTGCGGGACGAACAGGTGCAGCTCGCCGTGGTCTGCCAGCAGGTCCACGTAGGAAACCGTGTGGCACGCACTCGGCGGCCAGGGGCCGGTCTCGTCGGCGTCGGCGTTGGCCAGGACGAACCGCGGCTGCGACCAGCTTCGCCCGCCGTCGCCGCTGAGCGAGACCCACAATTCGCCGCGGTCCTGTCGGCTGAAGTGCGTGCCCGTCGCGCGGTTGTGGTGGAAGCACGCCAGCGTGCTGCCGTCGGAAAGGCCGAACAGCATGGCCGGGGCGTCGGGGTGGACCAGCGGGGACGGGCTCGGGTCGGCCCAGGTCCGGCCGTCATCTTTGCTGCGCGTCTCCCACAGGTGTCCCTCGCAGGTCCGGGCCAGCGCGAAGACCTCCCCCCCGCCCAGGGCGATGGGGCGGATCTCGTCCATGCGGTCAAACTCGGGAACGCACCACCCCCCGGGCCTCGGGCCCGGAAGCAGCGCCCACGTCTTGCCGCGATCGGCGCTGCGGAGGATGTACTGGCGGGTGCGGGTCGTCCATCGCCCGGTCTCGGGGTCCTCGAAGTACCTGGTGCCGGTGTGGCTGCCGAGCAGCCAGGTGCCGGCGTCGGTCTCGGCCATGTGGATGACGCTCATGCCCTCGAAGCCGGGGTCGTTGACCGGCTCGACGAGGCTCAGGTCCGACCACGTGTGGCCGTCGTCGTCGGAGTGGCGGAAGCCGATGACGGCGTTCTCGACGCCGTTGAATCGGCCGGCCATCGGCTGGGTGCCGAAGGCATAGATGCGGCTGCCGCCGCGCGGGATCAGCGGCACGAACCCGTGCTGGTTGAACTCCACGTCCCAGATCTTCCTGGGTCCGGCCCACGACCGGCCCTTGTCGGCGGAGCGATAGGCGAACAGATCGTTGCGTTTTTCCGACGGCGGATGCCCGCCGTAGTGCCCCTTCCCGGCGCAGGCGACCAGGAGGTACTCGCCGCCCGGCGTGACGACCGAGCGCGATTCCAGGAGGACGTGAAACGGCTCGGGCCAGCGATGCACGCGGCGGGCCTGCTCGGCATCGCCGGCGACATCACGATGCCCAGCCCCTCGGCCAGACGCAGCCCCGCCGGCGGCGCGCCGGTTTCGACTTCCACGCCGCCGACGGTGATGCGGCCCTTCGCCTCCAGAGTGACGTCCTCCACGTGGCTGGGGTATTCCATGGTTGTCTCCGGGAGCCCGTCGGGCCCGGTCGGGTCACGCCCGCCCCGCTTCTGCCAGGGCGGGCAGGAAGTCGTCCACGTCGAAGACGAACCCGAAGGCCAGCGCCACCCGCCACAGGGCGATCTCCTTGCACAGCTCGCCCCGGGCGGTCTCCTTGTTCTCCACCGCCGTGACCGCCTGGCGCAGCGCCGAGCACATCAGCCCGCGCTGGCTCATGTCCGCCATGCCGCCCGGGGACAGCAGCAGGCACCAGTTGATGGCGAACCCGGCGTAGATCAGGTGGTTGACCTGCGCCTCCCTGCACAGGGCGAAGAGCTGGCGGGCGTCGGCGGCGATGCCCTCCCGCCCTTGCGGGCGGGCGGGCGGGGGGAAGTCCTTCATGTTCGCGAACCCGCGCCGGATGTCAGGGCGGTTCCCGGGCCCCTGGCGGCTGCAGGTGTCCTTGAATTCCCGCAGCTCCTCCAGCACCGGGTCGGATTCGATCCTCTCGGGCGGGGGCGGGTCGGGCCCGGCCAGTCTGACGGCCCGCTTGTAGCCGGGATACTCCTGGTAGTAGTCGGCCCCGCCGACCACGTGAAAGAGCCTCAGCGCCGACGCCCGCACCGCCGCCAGCAGAGGCGGGAAGACGGTCTGCATGATCCGGTTGGCCCGGGGAAGGCACTCCACGGATCGGTACCAACCGGGGTATTCCTGAACGGTGCCGCAGTCCCACGCGTGCATCAGGACCACGGCCGAGCGCTGGGGGTTGATCTCCAGCTCCGCCGTCTTCCACCCGCCGTAGCCCTCGGCCGGGACGTCCAGCTCATAGTCGGCGTCGAACTGCTGATAGTAGTGGGCCCTGATCCTCACGGCGGTTCTCCTCTGCCGGGTGTCCGGCCGGGCCGCTTCGAGCTCACTCCCACGCCTGCCACAGTCGCTCGTCGGGGTCGATCCGGCAGACGCGGAAGGAGGCGATGTCGGCCATGACGTCCGAGCCGATCAGCCGGAAGCCGAACTTCCCGCTGTCGGGGATCGGGTATTCCGCCGCGTCCCGGTCGATCAGCCCGTGGGCGTACCGGCCGTCGGCGAAGAACTGGCAGTGCCCGCGGTCCTTGGTGATGCGGACGTGGTAGGTGCGGTCGATCTCCTTGCAGGGGTCGATTCCGTGGCCGACGAGCAGCCCGCCGGGGTTCCGCCTCCAGTTGGAGGTCTCGGTGTGCACGCCGTCGTCTCCGAAGCGGCTGAAGGAGACGTGGTAACTCTGGAGGCCCCACCGGGCGGAGAAGTAGTTCGCCATGATGCCCGTCCTGGGCGGGAGGCTGTCGCGGTCCTCGATCAGGTCGGCCCCGTTGAGCCCGCGGATGGCCAGGTAGTTGATCACCAGCCCGCCGTGGGAGCGGACGGTGACGTCGTAGCTCACCGCGACGTGGTCGGGCAGCGTCGGGCGGAAGAACGCCATGCAGCCCTCTCCGCCCTGCCGGCTGCCGAAACAGTGCAGCCGCATCCCCCCGCCGCCGGCCGCGGCGATCTCGCCCGTCCCCTCGTGGTGCCAGTTGGAGAAGTCCGCGAAGTCGTCGGCAAACAGCAGCTCCCGGTCCTCGTAGTCGATCGGCATGGCATGGTCCTCTGCATCGCCGCGGGCCCGGACCTGACGGGCCACGGGGCGCCTCAGAACAGCTCCAGCGTCGTCAGCTCCTCGGCGAAGACGATCCGGCCGGCGTAGCCGGCGGCGATCTCGGCGACGGCCCTTTCTCTCGCGCCGGGCTTGCACAGGGCCGGGCCGGTGTGAGTCAGCACCAGCGCCGCCGCGCCGGCGCCGGTGGCCATGTTGGCGGCGTCGGCGGTGCCGGTCTGCCCGGGGGCCTCCCCGTTGGCGTCCATCGTCGCCTGGAAGTCCCAGCAGTTGACCACGAGCACGTCGCAGCCGGCGGCGAACTCCGCGACCGCATCGACCGAGTCCGTGTCGCCGGCGAAGCAGATCGCGCCGGCCGGCGCATCGAAGCGGTAGGCCAGCGAGTCCAGGAAGGGCTGGACGTGGTGGACCTCGGCGGCGGTGGCCTTCCACCCCGGCCGCTCGGTGACCGCTCCCGGCCCCACGTCGGTGACGTGGACCTCCGGCTCCGGCCGGGGGAGCGACCCGCCGCGGTTTTTGTGGACGGCCTGGCTGACGGGGTCGCCGACGCGGGCCTTCCAGTCGTCGGCGAAGACGCCCTCCGGCCCGATCAGCCGATGCGTCATCGACGCCGTCGGCGGCGGGCCGAACACCTCCAGGACGTTCTCCCGCCCGGTGCTCTGGTCCCACCGGCAGGCGAGGAAGCAGAAGTAGTCGGCGTTGTGGTCGAAGTGGTGGTGGGTGAAGAGGAGGTGGTCGATCCGCGTCGGCCAGAGCCCGGCCCGCACGACCTTCTGCGTCGTCGCCGGGCCGCAGTCGATCATGACCAGATCGGCCCCCAGCGACAGGACGCAGGAGGTGCCGAACCGTTCCTTCGTCGGCGTCGGCGTGCCGGTGCCAAGCAGATACAGCTTGTGCATAGTGCCTCCTCGTCCTTACGGATTTGCCTTGATCTTACCGCGCGGGCTGCTTAATGCCAGCCCAGGAGAAGGCCATGGGCAAGAGCAAAGGCAGCAGGACGGTGCCGGAGGTCCCCCCGCCGGGGGAGAAGCTCCGGGTGCTGCTGGACACCGACGCCGCCACCGAGGTGGACGACCAGTACGCCATCGCCCTGGCGATCCTCTCGCCGGAGCGGTTTGACATCGAGGGGTTCGTCGGGGCACACCTGGGCGACCAGGGAGGGGCGGAAGGCCCCGCCAGGTCGGTCGCGGAAATCGAAAGGGTCCTGGACAAGGCCGGCCTGGGCGGGAAGTTCCCCGTCAAGCCCGGCGGTCATCCGCTTCAGTACTCCGCCGTGCCGACGGAGTCCGAGGGCGTCGACTTCATCATCGAGCGGGCCCTGGCCGGCGAGGGTGCCCGGCCGCTGTGGGTCGTCGTGCTGGGGCCGATCACCGACGTCGCGTCGGCGTGGCTGAAATGCCCGGAGATCGCCGAGCGCGTGGTCGTCTTCTATCACGCCCGCACCCGGTACTGGCCGGAGAAGGCCTGGAACTGCAACGTCCTCCGCGACCTCAAGGCCGCCCGCGTGGTGTTCGCCTCCAACCTGCCGCTGGTCGTCTTCGACACCGGCACGTACCTCTACGCCGGCGTGGAGGAAACGGGGGAGCGACTGGCCCCCCGCGGCCCGCTGGGGGCGTACCTCCACGAGATCCGCTGCCGGACGGAGCACTTCCGCTCGCCGAAGAAGGCCTTCTACGACCTCGGCGACGTCGCCACGCTGGTGGATGCGTCGCTGGCGTACTCGGAAGTGACCGAGGCCCCGACCATCGACTGGGACCACCGGCTGGTTTGGGGGCAGACCCACGGCCTCATCCGCCGCGTCTACCAGATCGACCGCGACCGGACGTTCGAGCTGCTGTATCGGAAGTTCGCCGAGAGGTGGGGGTAGGAACGGCTGGAAGGGAACGGTCTTGACCCCCCGCTTCCGCGGGGGGCTACTGGCCGTCCGCTCGGGCACGTCGCGGTCGATGCCCTCGCGGAGGCACGATAGCCCCCTCCGGAAGGAGGGGGTGGGTCGTTCCTCCATCGAGCTTGCGGAGATCGGCCCGGTACCTACAATCGCACCGGCGCCCGAGGGAGTCCGAAGATGTCAGGCGAGGCCGAACAGATGACCTCGCGCCGGCGCGTCCTGGCGGCGCTGAGGCGGGACGACGTCGATTACGTCCCGTGCGCGCCGTTCTTCAACCCGCTGCACGAGACGCAGCGGGCGGGACGGCGGTGGCAGTTCCCCTGGGGACCGTCGGTCCGCGAGCGGCTGGAATACTGCGTCGAAGAGCTGGGGACCGACCCCGTCGTCGAGGCCCCGGGGCAGGAATGGGCGCCCGCCGAGGGCGTGACCTCGAAGACCTGGCTGGCCGGGGCGGTCATCCACAAGCTCTGGGCCACCCCCGCCGGCGACCTGCACGCCAGCGTCCGGTACGACCACATCTGGCCCCACGGGCTGGACATCCCCTTCTACAGCGACTTCAACATCGGGCACTTCATCGACCCCTGGCTGGCGTGCGAGGGCGACCTGGCGTGCCTGCAAGCGATCCTGCGCCCGCCCGACGGCGCCCCGGCGCTGGAGGCGCGACGCCTCCGCCACGACGAGCGGCAGCGCCTGGCCGACCGGTGGCACCTGGCGACCATGGCCACCATCGGCTCGGGCCTGACCGGCGCCATGCAGCTCTGCGGCGCCGAGCCCCTGTGCATGATGGTCGTGGACGACCCGCACCTCGTGGACGGCTACCTCGAGCTGGAGCACCGGCTGAGCCTGCGCAACATCGAGATCGCCGCCGACTGCGGCGTGGACATCATCCGGCGGAACGGGTTCTACGAGACCTGCGACTTCTACGCCCCCGGCATGCTGGAGGGGTTCCTGGGTCGGCGGCTGGGGGAGGAGGTTTCGGCGGCCCGCCAGGCGGGCGTGCTGACCGGCTACACGGTCCACACCGGCATCATGCCGATGCTGGAGCACCTCCGCCGCCTGGACTTCGACTGCCTCATGCACGTGGACACCGCCTTCCGGGGCGTGGACCTGAAGGCCCTCCGCGATTCCCAGCGGCCCGCCAAGAGCTTCTGGCTCGGCCCCAGCAGCACCTACCACATGTGGAGCGAGGACAGCGAAGTCGTCCGCGGGGCGGTGCGGGAGGTCTTCGAGGTCTTCGGCCGGCGGGGGCTGCTGCTGACGGCGTGCCCGTCGGCGCACAGCATCATGCCGTGGGAGAACACGCTGGCGATGATCGAGGAGTGGAAGCGCCTCCGCCGCGGGTGAGAAGCCCGTGCCACGGTCAAAGGCGAACTCGCGCCGTGTGCGAGTGCGACTTGGGCCGTGCGCGCCACAGGCCCAGCCGAACAGCGCCTGACCGTGCCGCCGGGTCGGCCGGGCTCAAAGGAGGCCCTCCCCGCCCTGGAAGAACACCCCGGCGACGGCGCCGGTCATCAGGCACGCCAGCGTCGCCGCCAGCAGGGCCCGAGGCCCGACGGAGGCCAGGTCCCTCCGCCGCTGGGGCACCAGGGCGGCGAAGCCGCCGACGAAGATCGCCAGCGACGCCACGTGGGCGAACCCGCACAGGGCGTAGGAGACGACCACCCGCGTCCGCGGGGCCAGCTCGCCCATGACCTCCCCCAGGTGCCGGTACGCCACCCACTCCGTGACCACCAGCCGCTCGCCCAGCAGCACCGACGCCTGGTATGCATCCGCCGCCGGCACGCCGATGACGATGGCGAAGGGCCACATGACGTAGCCCAGCAGGCCTTCGAGCGACCAGTGGAAGTGGACGTGCCAGTCCTGGCCGAGGAGCCCGCCGGCCCAGTTGAGCACGTGAGCGCATCCGTCCCCGGCCGGTGCCAGCAGCAGGTTGATCACGCCGAGGATGCCGAGAAAGGCGATCAGGAGGGCGACGATGCCCACCAGCAGCTTCACGCCGGCCATGGCCCCGCCGATCAGGGCCTCGACGGCGCCGGATTCGCGCTCGTAGGCGGCCGAGACGCCTCGGGCGAGGGTCTCGGGCTCGCCGGTCTCGGGCAGGAGGATCTTGCTCATGACGACGGCGGCGGGGGCGGACATGATGGAGGCGGAGATCAGGTGCCCGGCGATGGTGGGGAAGGTCTCGCGGAGCAGGCCGGCGTAGATGAACAGCACGGTGGAGGCGATGGTGGCCATGCCGGCGGCCAGGACCGTGCACAGCTCCGAGATAGTCATCCGCGCCAGGTAGGGGCGGATGGTGGCGGCGGACTCCACGCCGACGAAGATGTTGCTGGCGGCGCAGAGGCTCTCGGCGCCGCTGATCCGCATCAGCCGGGCGAACACCCACGCGAAGCCGCGAATGATCAGCGGCATCACCCCCCAGTAGTACAGCAGCCCCATCAGCGCCGCGAAGAAGACGACCATCGGCAGGATGCCGGTGGCCAGGGCGACCGCCGGCTTGCCGTCCGCACCGGGCATCGGCGCCGCCAGCGGGCCGAAGACGAAGTCCTGGCCCCTCCTGGCCGCGGTCATGAACTGGTCCACCCCGCGGTTCAGCGCCAGGAACGCCTCCCTGCTGCGCGGCGCGCGGAAGATGATCAGCCCCAGCAGCAACTGGATGCCCACCCCGAAGGCGATGCAGCGCCAGTTCAGCTTCCGCCGGTGCGCCGAAAGCCCCCACGCAAACCCCATCAGCACGAACAGGCCCGCGAAGCTGACCAGGTTGTATCGGCCCATGGCCTCTCCCGCGAATCGCCCGGCAACGCCGACAGCCTACGCGACGGCACCGGCGGTTTCAAGCTGCGCCGATCTCCCACGGACGGCAGTCCGTGGGCTTGGGCAGATCTCCCACGGACGGCAGTCCGCAGGCCCGGCGAGGGCGAGGAATATTGACAAAGCGGCGGCGACCGCGAAACTTTCTCTCGGCTGCCGCGTCTAAGACGGCGGTAGAAAGGGACGAAGTCGAACGAGTTAATCAGGAGAAAGGCCATGAACAGAAGAACTGCAATCTTGTTGTGCGCGGCGGTGGTCGTCGCCGCGGCCGGGCCCGCGGCGGCGCGGATCAAGCTCGCCGCCCTGCCCGTCCGCGAGCGCGTGGAGATCCAGCTCGACAACAGCCGGTACACCCTCGTGGAGGAGGAGCGGATCGTCCCGCTGCTGACCTCCACGCCCCGAGCCGGCAACAACATGATCGACTTCAGTTGGTCCAACACGCGGATCGACAAAAACTCCATCCAGTTCCGACCCATCGCCATACGCGAGGCCGGCAAGTTCCGACCCATCAAGACCGTCGACGGGCAGGAGGAGATCAGCGTCATCAACGTGGCCTACCCGCCCGGGGAGAACGCGCTGGTCTGGGAGGTCTTCGCCAAGGCCGCCTGCGCCGTCAAGGTCCGCGTCAGCTACCTCATCGCCAACCTCACCCGCTCCTTCGCCTACCGGGCCCTGGCCGACAAGGAGGAGACCAAGCTGACCCTCAAGAAGTACATCCAGCTCCGCAACTACTCCGGCG
This sequence comes from uncultured Planctomycetaceae bacterium, assembly GCA_964575155.1. GTDB lineage: Bacteria > Planctomycetota > Phycisphaerae > SM23-33 > SM23-33 > CAZNSB01. The sequence goes on from CAZNSB010000120.1 coordinate 9,453, forward strand.
AGGAGTTCGGCACGGCCGGGGTGTGGGCGGGGTTCGGGCCGAAGTTCCTCAAGCCCGTCGGCCAGCAGGAAGACATCAAGATGCTGCTGCACCGGTTCAAGGACGTGCCCATCACCAAGACGTTCACCTTCGACTGGTACGCCCACGGCCCGCTGAACCCCGACAAGCCGCTGTGCTCGAAGGTGCTCATGCACTACAAGCTCACCAACGACGAGAAGCACAACATGGGCAAGTTCCCCCTCCAGCCCGGCAAGGTCCGCATCTTCATCCAGGACGGCCGCGGCGGAGAGGCCTTCCTCGGCGAGGACTGGGCCAGGCTCACACCCCTCGACGACCACATGAAGCTCTACCTCGGCGAGGCCCGCGACGTCGTCTGCAAGCGCATCATCAAGGACAACAAGCGCCACCCCGTCCGCGGGAACCTCTTCAACCAGGAGATCACCATCAAGTACGAGGTGGAGAACTTTAAGGACAAGCCCTGCACCCTCGACGTGGTCATCCAGATGAACCGCGTCGCCCGCCAGTACGGCCGCAACCCCCACGGCGACGCCGAGTGGGAGCTGGGCCGCCAGACCTCCAAGCAGCTCACCTTCACCACCACCGAGTTCGGCGGGGCCACGCCGGTGCTCCAGTTGAAGCTACCCGCCCGGCCAAAGGACAAGAAAGAGAAGGTCAAGAAGCAGACCTTCCTCTTCCACTTCACCATCAAGAACCTCTGGTGAGCGGCCAAGGAGAACGACCATGAAACGCAACGCCATCACCGCGATGCTGGCCCTGGCCGCCCTGGCCGCCCCGGCGGCGGCCAAGAACGTGGACCTGGTCACGCTGCCCAGGCGCGACACCGTACAGCTCACCATCTACAACTCCGAGGACATCACGCTCGTCAAGGAGACCCGCTTCGTCACCGTCAAGAAGGGCGCAAACAGGCTCCAGTTCTCCTGGGCCAACACGCTGATCGACCCCTCCAGCGTGGAGATTCGCCCCCTCGACCACGCCGACGACATCGAGATCGCCGACACCGTCTTCCCCGGCCAGAAGCCCCAGCACCTGTTCTGGAACATCGACTCGAAGTTCGAGGGGCAGGTGAAGGTGGAGGTGACCTACTTCACCAGCGGGCTGACCTGGAGCATGGACTACGTCTCGATCGTGGACCCGCCCGAGGAGCGGATGCAGTTCCGCGGGTACGTGCGGGTGTTCAACCGCTCCGGCGAGGAGTACGAGGACGCGGAGATCCGGCTGATCGTGGGGACGATCAACCTGGTGGAGAAGATCGCCGACCTCGCCCGCCGGCGAGGCATCCCCGTGCCCAAGCCCGCGGCGCCCGCCCTCGACCAAATGAGGCGGCAGGTGATGAGGAATTCCCTCGCCAGGGCCGCCGAGGCCTCCAGGCCGCCCCTCACCGCCCCCGCCAAGCCCAAGGCCATCGTCAAGGAGGGCCTCAGCGAGTACTTCATGTTCTCCGTCGAGGGCACCGAGACGATCCGCAACGGATGGTCCAAACGCATGCGGGCCGTCAAGGCCGACGACGTCAACTTCGACATCGTCTACCGGATGCGGGCCTACCAGTACGGCCGGCGCCCGGTGCGGTTCTTCATCTGGCGCAACGACGACGAGCACAAGCTCGGCGACAGCCCGCTGCCCGACGGGCGCGTCCGGATCTTCCGCGACAACGGCGCCGACGGACTCAGCTTCCTGGGCGAGCAGCTCATCCGCTACGTCCCCATCAAGGCCGCCATCGAGGTCAACCTCGGGCCCGACGACCTCGTCGTCTACGAGACCCGCAAGATGGCCACCGAGCGGCTGAACTTCCATTTCAGGCGCGTCAATAACCGCGAGTACGTGGACGGCTCGGACGAGAAGAGCGACTGGGTCGACACCATCCGCAACTACCGCACCAAGCCCATCGCCTTCGAGCTGCGCCGGCAGTGGGGCGGACACGTGGACTACTCCTCCGAGATGAAGACCACGCTGTTCGACTACCGCACGGCCGAGACAAAGTTCACCGTCGACGCCCGCGGCAAGCGGGAATACCCCTGCACCGTCGTCCGCCACCTGGGCAGCAACGCCAAGCAGTCGCGCATCAACCTGAAGAGGCCAAGGTAAGGAACCGGACATGAGACGCCTGATCTGGATACCCGCCTTGCTGATCGTCGCCGCCCCGGCGGCGGCCAAGAACGTGGACCTGGTCACGCTGCCCAGGCGCGACACCGTCCAGCTCACCATCTACAACTCCGAGGACATCACTCTCGTCAAGGAGACCCGGTTCGTCACCGTCAAGAAGGGCGCCAACAAGCTCCAGTTCTCCTGGGCCAACACGCTGATCGACCCCACCAGCGTGGAGTTCCGTCCCCTGGAGCACGCCGACGAGGTCGAGGTGCTGGACACGGTCTATCCGGGCCAGAAGCCCCAGCACCTGATCTGGAACGTGGAGTCGAAGTTCGAGGGCCAGGCG
>CAZNSB010000121.1:0-11770 GCA_964575155.1 uncultured Planctomycetaceae bacterium
CGGCTGCTGAAGAAGTTCGGCCACCAGGTGAAGGTCTACACCGACTACCGGGAGATGCTGGCGGCCGAGAAGGACCTGGACGCGGTGCTGGTGGCCAGCCCCGACTGGGTGCACGCCGAGCACACCATCGCCTGCCTGAAGGCCGGCCTGCACGTGTACTGCGAGAAGGAGATGTCCAACTCGCTGGCCGAGGCGAAGCAGATGGTCGTGGCGGCGCGGCGGACGGGCAAGCGGCTTCAGATCGGCCACCAGCGCCGCAGCAACCCGCGGTACCGGCACGCGGCCGAGCGGCTGCTGGGCGAGGCCAAGCTGCTGGGGCGGGTGGTCCACGCCTACGGGCAGTGGAACCGGGCGAAGCGCGGGCTGCTGGGCTGGCCGAAGAAGTACGTCCTCGACGGCGCGACGCTGAAGAAGTACGGGTACGGGTCGATGGAGCAGTTCCGCAACTGGCGCTGGTTCAGGAAATACGGCGGGGGTCCGATCGTGGACCTCGGCAGCCATCAGATCGACGTGTTCAACTGGTTCCTGGGCGCCAACCCCAAATCCGTCATGGCCAGCGGCGGCGTGGACTACTACGCCGGGCGGGAGTGGTACGACCACGTCATGGCCGTCTACGAGTTCGACACGCCCCCCGGCGTCGTCCGGGCCTTCTACCAGGTCCTCACCACCACCAGCGCCCGGGGCTACTACGAGACCTTCATGGGCGACGAGGGGACCATGCAGATCTCCGAGGACCCCCGCAAGTGCCGCGTCTTCGCCGAGGCCCATCTGATCGGCCCCGACGGGACGCACCCGTGGGACAAGTGGGCCCAGAAGGGCTACCTGGTCAAGCTGGAGGCTGAGGAGGAGGAGAAGAAAAAGGACGATCAGACCGACGCCATCTTGGCGATGTATGGAGAGTCAAAGCCGCCGATCTCCTGGCTGATGCCCGTGAAGGTCGAGAGCACCTTCCATGGGCCGCACCTGCAAAACTTCTTCGACGCCGTCCGAAAGGGAAAGCCGGAGCTGCTGAACTGCCCCGCCGAGGTCGGGTACGAAACGGCGGCGACGGTGCTCCGCGTCAACCAGGCCGTCGAGGCGGCCAAGAGGCTCGATTTCAAGGAATCGGATTTCAAGGTCTGATCATCGAGATGACCAGAGCGGATCGTGTTCGGATGGTCTGGGTGGCGGCGGCGCTGGGCGCCGCCCTTTCTCCGGCGGCGCGGGCCGGCGACGACGCCGACAGCCAGCAGGGGGCCAATGCCAGCCGATACACCTATGCCCACTGGATCAACCTCTACGACGGGGAGGGAAGGAAGATCCGCCTCGGCGACGACCCGCTGATGCCGTTTTCGGTCCGCTACACCTGCGGCAAGTGCCACGACTACGACACCGTCGCCTCCGGGTGGCACTTCAACGCGCCCGACCGGAAGGTTCCCCCCGGCCGGCGGGGGCAGCCCTGGGTCCTCACGGACCGAAGGACCGGCACCCAGCTCCCGCTGTCCTACCGCCGCTGGTCCGGGACGCACCACCCCGACGACGTGGGGCTGACGCCGTGGCGGTTCACCCGGGTCTTCGGGCGGCACATGCCCGGAGGGGGGGCGGGCGAGAAGTTCGCCCGGCAGCGCCCCGACCCCAAGGCCCGGTGGGCGGTCTCGGGGAAGCTGGAGATCAACTGCCTCGCCTGCCACTCCGCCGACCGGGCCGACGACATGAACCAGTGGTTCGTGGAGATCGGCAAGGGCAACCTGATGTGGGCCCCGGCGGGCATGAGCGCCCTGGCGACGATCGGCGGGGCGGCGGGGAAGATGCCGGAGACCTTCGATGCGTACATGGAGTCAGACGCGGAGAAGGCCCCAAGCGCCCCGCGGGTGTACTACGACAAGACCCGCTTCGACCCGACCGGGAGGGTGTTCTTCGACGTCGTCCGCCGGGCCCCGGCGTCGCGATGCTATTTCTGCCACTCCAGCTACCAGGTCGGCCGGGAGGCCCCCGAAAAGTGGCAGACCGACCAGGACGTGCACCTGGCCGCCGGCCTGACCTGCACCGACTGCCACCGCAACGGGCTCGGCCACGCCATCGCCCGCGGCGACGAGGCGGCGGAGGCAACCCTTTCCTGCCGGGGCTGCCACCTGGGCGAGCAGTCGGCGCGCGTCGGCGGCTCGCTGGGGGGCCGGCTGGGGGCGCCGGTGCCCCGCCACCCGGGCCTGCCGAGCATACACCTGGAGAAAGTCACCTGCACGGCGTGCCACTCCGGCCCCTGGCCGGAAAAGGCCGCCGGGCGGGTCCAGACCTCCCGCGCGCACGCGTTGGAGTTCCACGGCGCCCACCGGGGCGATGACGCGGCCCCGGAGATCCTCTGGCCGGTGTTCGTCCGCGGCGGCGACGGGAAGATCGCCCCGCACAAGATGCTCTACCCGGCCTTCTTCGCCAGGATGACCGCCGGCGCGGTGACCCCCCTGCTGCCGGAAGCGGTCGCCGAGGCGGCCGGGGGAGTCTTCGAGAAAGAACAGGCCACCGCCGGCCTGACCGCTGAGAGGATCGCCAAGGCGCTGGAGGCCCTCGCCGGGGCGGGGGGCGAGCCGGTCTACGTCGCCGACGGCAGGCTGTACCGGCGCGGTTCCGGCGGCGGGCTGGTCGGCTCGGCGCACCCCGCCGCCGGGCCCTGCTCCTGGCCCCTGGCCCACGACGTCCGCCCGGCGGCCGAGTCGCTCGGCGCCGACGGACGCTGCACCGACTGCCACGCGACCGACGCGCCGTTTTACTTCGGCAGGGTGCTGCCGGCGCCGTCGCCGGCCGGGAGCCGGAGCACCGAGAAGCGCATGTACCAGTTCCAGGACGCAGACCCCTTCTTTCAGAGGTGCTTCGGGCTGTCCTGGGTGTTCCGCCCCTGGCTGAAGCTGACGGGCTTCGCCGCGGCGGGGATCATCGCCTTCGTGCTGCTTCTTTACGGCCTGGCCGGCCTTCGGGCCGCCCTGAAGGCCGCCGCCGGAGGCGGCCAATAGCATGTTTCAGGTCATTGCCATCGCGTGCCTGGCCGGCGCGGTCCTGGCCGCCGCGCTGCACTACCTCGCCGCCGCCCGGAGGCGGGCGGCCCGGCCTCGCCGCGCCGCACTCGGCCGGTGGAGCAAACTGGTCTACGCGGTGCTGATGGCGAGCCTGGCGGTGCTCGCGGTGACGGGGCTTTACCCGGCGCTGCGGGGTGAGCGGCTGGGCGGCTGGCTGCTGATGGTGCACGTGAGCTTCGGCGGGGTCTTCGCCGCGGCGCTGGCGGCGGCGGCGCTGACCTGGGCCGAGAGGTGCAGCTTCCGCCCCGGCCAGGGCCGACCCGCCGGACCCCTCGACGCCGTCCAGAAGGTCTTCTTCTGGGCCGGGCTGGGCGGCGGGCTGGCCGCCATCTGCGCCATGATGTTGAGCATGACCCGGCTGTTCAGCCCGGAGGGGCTGGACGTGCTGGCCGAGGTCCACCGGTACAGCGGGCTGGTTTTGGTGTTGATAACGGTGGGACACGGCTACCGGGCGGTCCTTTCCAGGCGCGGGCGGGAAGGGACTCGAGTGAAGGACGTGGAATGAGCCGCAAGCTCTTCATGCCGTGGCGCGGGGTCGCCGCCGGGGTCGCGTGTGCGATGGCGGTCGCGCTGGCGCCGGCGGGCGAGAAGTCGCCGGGCAAGGCCGGGAAGAAGCGGGACCCCGCCTCCCGGCCGGCGACCACGCAGAAGGCCCCGAGGGGCCTGGAACCCCTCAAGCCCAAGCTGCCCAAGCCCGTCTTCATCGGCACCCCCAAGAACATCCCCCCCGGCACGACCGTCGAGAAGAAGCCCACCAAGCCCAAGCCCATCCTCGTCCCCAAGGGGACCACGAACCTCGCCCTGAACCGGCCCGTCACCAGCAGCGACTCCGAGCCCATCATCGGCGAGCCCGAGCTGCTCACCGACGACGACAAGGAGGCTTCCGACGGCAGCTACCTCGAGCTGGGCCCCGGCGTGCAGTGGGTCCAGATCGACCTGGGCAAGCCCTGCCAAATCTTCGCGGTGTACGTCTGGCACTACCACGGCGACCCGCGGGTGTACCGCGACGTGATCGTGCAGGTGGCCGACGACCAGGATTTCATCACCGGCGTCCGCACCGTCTTCAACAACGACCACGACAACTCCGCCGGGCTCGGCATCGGCAAGGAAAGGGAGTACTTCGAGACCTACCACGGCAAAGGCATTGACGCCAGGGGCGTCAAGGCCCGCTACGTCCGGCTGTACAGCCGGGGAAGCACCGCCAACACGCAGAACCACTACACCGAAGTGGCCGTGTACGGCAAACCCCTCAAATGATCCGCCGGATTCTCTTCGGCATACTGATCCTGGTCGCGGCCGGCCTGGCCGCTTATCTGCGGCTCCCGGAGCTTGATCGGCGGCCGATGCACGGCGACGAGGCGAACCACACCAAGAAGTTCCGCCGGCTGTGGCAGGAGGGCAGGTACGTCTACGATCCGCAGGAGTACCACGGCCCGACGCTGTACTACCTGACCCTCCCGGCCGTCGCCGCCGGCGGCGCCAGGACCTTCGCCCAGACCACCGAGGCCGACTACCGCATGGTGGCGGCCGTCGCCGGCGTCGTGCTGGTCGCCGGCGTCCTGCTGATCGCAGAGCCGCTGGGCTTCTCCTCCGCCGTCAAGGCCGCCCTGCTGATGGCCGTCTCCCCCGCCATGGTCTACTACAGCCGCTACTACATCCACGAGATGCTGCTGGTCGCGTTCACCTTCGGCGCGATCGGCTGCGGCTACTGGTACGCGCGGACGGGGCGGGCGTGGTGGTGCCTGCTGTGCGGGGGCTTCGTCGGCCTGATGCACGCGACGAAGGAGACCGCCGTGTTGGCCTGGGCGGCCGCCGCCGTGGCCCTGCCCCTGACCTGGGTGTGGAACAGGTTGCTCTCCAGGGGCTCGCGTTACATCCCCGGCGCCGCCCCGCAGACAGATACCAGCCCCCCGCGGGAGCGGGGGGTCAAGAACCCCGCCCTTCCGGGCGGGGCCAGGGGCTGGGCCAGGGGTCCTCTCTGCCCCGTCAGGGCCTGGCACATCCTCGTCGCCGTCGCCATCGCGGTCGCTCTGTCCGCGCTGCTCTTCAGCGGCTTCGGGGCCAATCTCACCGGGCCGGTCGACTCCGTTGGCGCCTATGCGACCTACCTCTTCCGCGCCGGAGAGGAAGGCCGGCACGTCCACCCGTGGCACTACTACCTCCGCATGCTGGCCACGGGCGAGGCCCGCCAGAAGCTCCGCCCGCTGAGCTGGTATGCGAAGATGCATCTCCGCGTCTTCACCCGCCCCACGCCCGTCTGGAGCGAGGCGCTGATCCTGCTGTTGGCGGGCGTCGGGGCCGTCGCCGGACTGACCCGCTTCTGCCCCCGCGACGCCGACCGCCGGCTGGTGCGGTTCCTGGTGTTCTACTCGGCCGGGCAGGCCCTGCTCTACTCCGCCATCCGCTACAAGACGCCGTGGTGCATGCTGACGTTCCTGCACGGGTTCATCCTGCTGGCCGGCGTGGGGGCCACGGCCCTGGCGCGGGCCACGAGGTTTGCCTTCGTCCGTTGGGCGGTGACGCTGGCGTTCGCCGCCCTCGCCGGGCAGCTCGCCGCCCAGGCCGTGTGGGCCACCACCCGCTTCGCCGCCGACAGCCGAAACCCCTACGTCTACGCCCACACCTCCGAGGACCTGCTGGACCTCGTGCAGCGGGTGGAGGACGTCGCCGCGGTCCATCCCCGCCGGCGGGAAATGGTCATCCACGTCATCGCCACCGGGCACGACTACTGGCCGCTGCCGTGGTACCTGCGGGGGTTCCCCCACACCGGCTTCGGCGCCGAGCTGCCGGACGAGCCCGACGCGGCGGTGATCATCTTCACCCCCGACCTGCTGGGGCCGCTGAAGGTGAGGCTGGTCGGCGACTACCAGCTCGACCAGACCTACGGCCTGCGGCACGGGGTGTTCATCAACATGTTCGTTCGCCGCGACCTTTGGGATGCGTTCATGCGGCCGCGGACGAAGCCCACCTTGCCGTCGGCGGTCGCCCCGGCGATCAGCGGGCCGGCGCCCGGCATCCGCCGCTTCGCTCACCGGGCCATGGCCACGAGCTTCCAGATCGTCGTCGCCGGCGCCGCCGATGTCGACGCCCGCCGGGCGGCCGAGGCCGCCTTCGACGAGCTGGACCGGCTGGAAGGGCAGCTCAGCCGGTTTGTCGAATCCAGCGACGTGGCCCGGATCAACTCGGCCTCGGCCCGCGAGCGCGTCCGGGTGGGGTCGGCGGCCTTTGAGTGCCTGCAACGGGCGCGGCGGGTCCACGCCGACACCGGCGGGGCCTTCGACGTGACCGCCGGGGGGGATCGCGTCGGCATGGAGCTGCTGGAGGTGAGCCCGCCCGATCACGCCGTCACCGCCCGGGTCGACGGCGTCCGCGTCGACCTGGGAGGGATCGGCAAGGGCTTCGCCCTGGATCGGATGGCGGCCGTCCTCGCCGAGCGGGGCGTCAAGACGGCGCTGCTGTCGGCCGGCGGGAGCACCGCCCTGGCGATGGGGTCGGTGCCCGGCCGGGGCGGCTGGCCGGTGAAGATGCGGAACGCCGCCCCCGACGGGCCCGCCCTGCCTCTCGTCGTCCTGCGCGACCAGGCCCTGAGCGGGTCGGGCCTGACCCTTCGCGGGCGGCACATCATCGACCCGCGGACCGGCCGGCCGGCGGAGGGCCGACTCGCCGCCTGGGCGGCGGCGGCCTCGGCGGCGACGGCCGACGCCCTCTCCACCGCCTTCATGGTCATGTCCCCGGCGGAGGTCGAGCAATACTGTCGACAGCATCCCGGCGTTTCCGCTATGCTCGTTGGAAGCGGGAAGGACGGCAAGGGCGTCATTCGCCTCGGCCCGCTGTGGCGGTCGCCGCCCGGCGAGTGAACGCGCGGGCCGCATTCGGAAAAGGAGCGGCACATGAGACGGCAGATTGCGGTTGCGATCCTGGCCGGGTCGGTCGGGGCGGCGCTGGCGCCGGCGGCCGAGGGCGAGAAGCCCCCCAAGAAGCCCGCCGAGACGAAGCAGCCGGCGGACGTTTACATGGGCGAGTACGTCGGCACCTTCACGCCCGCCGACGGCAAGCCGGTCGCCGCCGAGGCGAAGGTCGTCCCCGACGGCGGCGGGAAGTACCGCATCGTCCTGATCACCCCGCCGGTGACGGCCGGGCCGGCGAAGACGCGTCTCCAGCTTGCCGGGGCGGTCGAGGGAGAGAAGCTCCCCTTCGCCGGCAAGGTCGGGAAGGTCGAGTGGTCGGGCGCCATCGCCGGCAAGAGGCTCACCGCCTCCGGCAGCGGCGAGGGCGGCGGGAAGTTCGAGCTGAAGTTCACCGTCCGCAAGAGCCCCACCCAGGGCGCCGAGCCCCCCGCCGGCGCGGTCGTCCTGCTGCCGATCACCGACGAGGCCCCGCCGCTGGATCAGTGGACCAACAAGAGGTGGAAGGCCCTGCCCGGCGGGGTCATGCAGGTCAGCCGCGGCGGGAACAACTCCGTCAGGAAGTTCGGCGACGTGAAGCTGCACATCGAGTTCATGGTCCCCTGCGAGCCCACCAAGCGCGGCCAGGGCCGCGGAAACAGCGGCGTCTACCTCATGGGCCGATACGAGGTGCAGGTGCTCGATTCCTTCGGCCTGAAGAGCCGCGGGGGCGACTGCGGCGCCATCTACGGCGTGGCGGCGCCCAAGGTCAACGCCTGCCTGCCCCCGCTGCGGTGGCAGACCTACGACGTCACCTTCCGCGCCCCTCGGATCGACAAGGACAAGAAGCTCATCGAGCCCGGGCGCATGACCGTCCTCCACAACGGCATCGAGATTCACAAGGACGTGAAGCTCAAGGGCACCACCCGGGCAGGGGCCAAGGGCATCGTCCAGACCGGCCCGCTGCACCTTCAGGACCACGGCCACCCCGTCCGCTACCGCAACATCTGGATGGTGGAGCTGAAAGACGAGCCGAAGAAGGAGTAGCGCCGGAATGGGCGCCGCCCGAGCGGCAGGACGGCAGCCCCGCCCGGAAGGGCGGGGTTCCTGCCCCTACCTTAGCCGGGCGCTGCGCATCGGGAGAACCACATGAAGCGACAGGTGATGGTTGCGATGGTGGCGGCCCTGGTGGCGGCGGGCGGATGGGCGGCGGACCCTGAAACGAGGCCGGCCCCGAACCAAGCCCCGGCGGACGCCTTCATGGGCGAGTATGTGGGGACCTTCACGCCTGCCGGCGGCCGGGGCGTCAAGGCCGAGGCCAAGGTCGTGCCCGGCAAGGCCGGCGCGTACAAGGTGCTGCTGCTGGCGGAGCTGCCCGGAGAGGGCGAGAAGAAACCGACCCCGGTGCGGATCGAGCTGTGGGGGAAGGCCAAGGGCGGGAGGCTGCCCTTTGCCGGGAAGGTCGGCAGGGCGCACTGGGCCGGCGTCATCGCCGACGGGAAGCTCACCGCCGAGGGCAAGGGCGAAGGCGGCGGGAAGTTCGACCTGGCCTTCACGGTCCGCAAATCCCCCACGGAGGGCCTCAAGCCGACCGAGGGCGCGGTCGTCCTCCTGCCGATCGCCGCCGGCCCGCCGCCGCTGGATGCGTGGAGGAACAGGAAGTGGCAGGCACTGCCCGGCGGCGTCGTGGAGGTCCGCGGCGGGAGCAACACCACCGTCCGCGGGTTCGGCGACATGAAGCTGCACCTGGAGTTCATGATCCCGTATGAGCCCGGCCGCCGCGGCCAGGGACGCGGAAACAGCGGCGTCTACATCCAGTGCCGGTACGAGGTGCAGATCCTGGATTCCTTCGCCGACAGGCCCCGGATCAACGGCTGCGCCTCGCTGTACCGTCTGGCCGCCCCCAAGGTCAACGCCTCCCTGCCGCCGCTGAGATGGCAGACCTACGACATCACCTTCCGCCAGCCGCTCGCCGACAAGCAGGGCAAGCTGTTGAAGACGGGGAAGATCACCGTCCTCCACAACGGCATCAAGGTGCTCGATGACGTGCAGTTCAAGACCCCCACGGGCTCGGCCAGGGGCACCGGCCTCGCCGACCGCGCGCCCCTGAAGCTCCAGGACCACGGCCACCCGGTCCGGTTCCGGAACATCTGGCTGGTGGAGCTGGAAGAGCGGCAGGTGGGCCCGGAGCCCGGAAGGAACGCGGCTGCGCCTTCGGTGACTACTTCTTCGGCTTTCGCTTCTCGATCTCGCGGAGGAGCTTCCTTGCGTCGTTGATGACGCGCTTGCTCGTGGTTGCCGCCAGGGCCTCCTTCAGCGCCGTCTCGGTCTTCTCGGGGTGCTGTCGCCAGACGTCACGGGCGATCCTGACCACGGCGGCGGCGGCCTCCCGCCGGCAGGGCGCGTCGTTCAGGTGCGCTCGGGCCATTTGCAGCGCCGCCGGTTCGCGGATGCCGGCCAGCCGGGAGAGGATCAGCTTCTTCTCCTCCGTCCGCCGGGCGGCGGCCATCGCCTCGGCGAGCCTCTTCAGCCGACGGGGCTTGTCCATTTCCGCCATCCGGAGGTGCCCGCGGATCGCCAGGACGTGGTGGGTCTCGTCCTTGGCAGTCCTTGCGATCCGGAGCAGGTCGTCGGCGGGGCTGTTGTCCGGCCAGTCGGCGAGGGCCCGCACGGCTGCGGCCTGCACCTCGGCGCTGCCGTCGTTGACCGCCGCGCGGACGGCGGCGAGGGCCTTGGGCCCGCCCAGCCGACCCAGCACCCGCAGCAGGGAGCATTTGGTGGGGGCGTCGGCCTCGGCGAGTGCGGCGGCCGGGGCGGCGGCCGGGGCGCCGACGGCCCGGCTGGCGGCCAGCAGGGCCTGTTCGGCCGCTTGCCGCCGGGCGTCGCTCCTGGCCCCCGCCAGAAGCGCCAGCAGCGGCGGGATCGTCTTCTGCTCGGCGAGCATGCCCAGGGCGTTGAGGGCGGCGAGGCCGACGGCCTCGTCCTTGTCCCTGGCGGCGGCGAGGATGAGGTCGGCGTGCTCGGAGGCCCGGCGGGCGCCGAGGATGCCCAGCAGCTCACACCGCAGGGGGGCGTCGGCCTTGGCGGCGGCGTGGGCGAGTGTCCGGCTGGCGGGCTTGCCGGGGATTCGCAGGAGCGCGTGGCGGGCGGCTTTCCTCTCCGGGTCGCTGCCGGAAGAAAGCACCTCCAGCAGCGCCGAGGCGGTCTTCTCGTCCCCGAGGGCGCCGGCGGCGGCGATCCCCGCCAGCCGGACCCGCTCCTCGACGGCGCTCATCGCCGACGCCGCCGCCGGCAGGGCCGAGCGGTCGGACCGCCGGGCGAGGATCCCCAGCACCTTGACGCGGTGCTGCGGCGAGGGATCCTTCATCTGCTCGATCAGCCTGGCCGTGGCGTCCTTCCCGCCCAGCGTGGCGGCGAGGTCGGCGGCGACAGCGGCCAGTTGCCTGTCCTTGGACTTCATGGCCGCCAGCACCTCATCGACGCACCCCGCCGCCGCCAGCCCGCGCAGCGCGCCGCACCGGACGTGCACCTGCTCGCCGGAGGAGTGGGTCTCCCACAGCCGGCGGCAGATCTTCTCGGCCTGGGGCTTCCTGCCGGCCTGGACGAGCCTTTCGGCGAGCAGCAGGCAGCAGTCGGCGGCCTTGATCCTTTCGTGCGCGTCCCTGGCGGCGGTGGCCTTCAGCAGCGCCTCGGCGGAGCCAGGCTGGCCGATGCGGGCCAGGGCGAACATCGCCGCCAGGCGGACGTCGCGGTCCTTATCGCCCAGCAGTTTCTTCAGCTCGGGCGCCGCGTCGGCGTCGGCCAGCACGCCCAGGGCCTGGGCGAGGGTCGCCCGGGTCTTTCCGCCGGACTTGGGCAGGGCCGCACGCAGTCCGTCGGGCTTGGCGCCGATGGCCAGGAGGGCCTGGACGGCCGGCTCGCAGAGTTGCTCGTCGAGGAGGTATTTGTTCAGGGTCGCCTCCGCCTCGGGCCCGCCGCAGAACTGGAGCTGGCGGATCAGGAAGGCCTTCACCTCGCGATGGTCCGGGGCCTTGGACAGGGCCCGGGAGAGGGCCTCGGCGAAGAGCTTTCGCTTTTCCGGCCGCGTCGAGAAGTGCGTCGCCAGGCCGTGGATTGCGTAGCGGAGCCGGGCGTCGCCGCCCTCCTTCGGCGGCTTCAGGCGGCGGCACAGCTCGACGATGGCGTCGCCGTCCAGGAGGTCCATGTGCTCTTGCAGTTTGGCCTTGGCCTCGGGGGTGTCGGCGGGGATCAGCGCCACCAGCCGGTCGGCGCGGAGGGCCGGCGCGGGCTTCTCGCCCGCCGCGGCGGCGGATGCCGCCAGCGCCGTCGCGGCGGCCGCCGCCCAAAGGACGTTCCGTCTGGTCATCGTCTCGTTCCTCGTCTTCATCGCCCGGCGGGCGGCGCTACAGGTGCCACGGCGCCCGCATGGGCGGGTTGGCCAGGCGGTTGGCCTCGTCGTCGCCGACGAAGACCTCGGCGGCGGGGTCGTAGGTGAGCTTCCGCCCGGTGCGGATGGCGATGTTGGCCAGGTGCAGCAGGACGGCGCAGCGGTGGGAGGCCTCGGCGTGCCCGCCGGCCTGCCGGCGGGTTCGGACGGCCTGGTCGAACTTCACCAGCGGCTGGGGGTCGGGCCAAGCCGACACGATCCTCTCCTGCTCGGGCGTCAGCGTCGGGAGCGGGCGGTCGGCGATGGGGCACGGGGGGCCCCATTCCCGGCTCTCGAAGAGGAAGGTCGTCCCGTCGGCGTATTTCAGGCTCACCCACCCCCACATCCCGCAGGCGTCCGGGTGGGCAGGGTACGGCGCCGACGCCTCCACCTCCACCGGCGAGGCCTCGTCC